>JAEOTK010000044.1 GCA_016839875.1 Candidatus Heimdallarchaeota archaeon | reverse complement strand
AGTTTATGCTTGTGCTAGAAAAGATGAAGATATATCAGAATTAAGCAAGCTTCCAAATACAACAGCTCTCAAATTGGATGTAACAAAAAAAGACCAAATTTCAATAGCTGCTAAACAGATAGAAGAACTTGGAGAAGGACTCTATGGTCTTGTAAATAATGCGGGTATTGTTAATCTTGGTCCTATTTTTACACATGCTGAAGAAGCTGTTATGGAGCTATTTGATGTAAATGTTTTTGGAGTTCAGAGGGTGACAAATGCATTGTTACCATTCCTTTTTGAGTCAAAGGGCAGAATAGTTAACATAAGTTCAATTAGTGGCATATTGACAGGTCCTTTTCATGGATTGTACAGCATGACTAAACATGCGTTAGAAGCTTATTCGGATGCGCTTCATGCCAACCTAGCTGAAGAAGGAATCAAAGTTAGCATTGTAGAGCCAGGAGATTATAAATCAGAAATTGGGAAAACATTGCTTGAAAAAAGAAGAGTAGAAGAAAAGGAATTAAGAATTTTTATGACGGATGAGCAGAGAGAAATGCAAATGAAGGTTTTTGAAGAAAATCTTTCAGGACCAAGGAAATATCCTGAGCCAATAGATGTAGCTGAAGCGATATATGATGCTCTTTATTCAGATAAGCCAAAACCTAGATATCTTGTTACATATAACCAACAACAGACTGAATGGGTGATAAGAAAGATGCTTCAGGAATTAACACAGATGAACTTTAATCACAAATTTAGCTATAACAGAGAACAATTAGTAGAAATGTTAGATGAGGCTCTAGAAGCTAGATTAGAAGAAGGAAAGTAGGAAAGAAGAGCTTTTGAATTACTTATTGAGATTCGGGATAACTTCTTCAGCTATTTCTGTGAATACTGGAATTTGTTTACTGCGGAAAGGTGCATACATAATAAATTCAGTAAATCCAAGTTCGGAGTATTTTTCAAAGTATTTTACAAAATTATCTACGGAATCAAGAAGTTCCCATGCTTCAGGTCCAAACGTTAGAATAGATTTCTTGAGGGTTGTTGGATCTCTACCAATTTCATCACAATGATTATTTGCAACTTCTACTTGTTTCTGAATTGATTCATATAGCTCTTCAGCACCCATTTTTATTCCTCCAAAGGAATTCCAAATATCTGCATATTCAACTGCTACTTTGATCATTTTGTGACCTACACAACCAATTAAAATGGGTGGTCTTGGTTTTTGAATTGACTCTGGGAAGATAGCAGCTTCTTTTAATGTATAATGATTTCCAGAATATGAAACAACATGCTCTCTAAGTAGTTTATCAATTATCTCAATTTGTTCTTTGAAATGCTCATATCGTTCCTTTCTTGACCAATCAGGAATTCCTAACATATCATAAACAATTTCTCCTTCTTGACTTGGAGCTCCCCCTCCTATTCCAAGTATTATTCGTCCTTCTGATATATGATCAACAGTAAGAGCTTGTCTTGCAAGCATTGCAGGATGACGAAGAGAGATCGAAGTCACTAATGTTCCTATACGAATATTACTCGTTACAGCTGCTAAACCGGATAAGAGAGTCCATCCTTCATACCAAGGACTTGTTGGATTACCATAATCTACAAAATGATCAGCAACAAAGAGACTATCAAAACCTAACTCCTCGATTCTCCTCCACTGATCTACTAATACATCCCAAGGATTTGATTGTAAAGTAATTACCCCAAATTCATAATTGTGCATATCAATGCAATTTCTAAAGCTTTTATATTTCTATTGAAAATTCATTTTAGTTATAATATAGCATGCAGCTATAGTTGGAGGTTATAACAAAAAAAAGAAAAAAAAAGAAAATCTAGTATATTGCGATGTTCCTTGTCGACCAATAGCTATATGAGTAATACCAATGATTTTCAAATCCACAGTTTTCTAAATGCATCGAGGACATGATATCATAATAATCGACTTGGTTGTATATTTCAGATCCTCTTCCTCTAGTTGTAATCTTAAGAACACCTATCGAGTGTCCTGCTTCATGCATTGTTACTACTAATAATGCGCCATCTTGAGGAAGACCATAAGTTGCTTCGAAATTACTTATCATATCACTGCAAATCATGATATAATTTCCTCGTCTATTTTCTGTATCAACGTATGTATAACCACCAGTATAGGAATTTGAATCTGATGACCCAAAGAGCATCCATTTTTCTTGGCTATCAAATACTGCAGAACCAACGACAGAACGTCTATCATCTGCGGTTCCTTCAGATTGAAATTCCCAATCATTATAGAGTTCTTCGTAAGCAAAGAGATCTGAAACTATTTCTTCGTATGGAACTTCATCATCTAATACATAGTTTAAGTTAATAGCTCTGTCATGCCAATAGTCTACCCAATAATTGAGTACTGCTTGAGAAGGTTCCAAACCAGTCATATAGTCAATTTCATAATATAGAGAAGCTACATAATCAGAGACAACAACAATTGTTGCTAAATCTGAATCTACTTCTACTCCATAATACTCTGTCCAAGCTTTAATTGTATGAGGACCTAAGGCTAGGTTTAGATCAAAAGAAGCAAAATATTGATCAGTTGAGAGAAATTGAGTTAAAGCAATTGCAGGACCGCTATCAATTGAATAGAATACATCAGTAAACGTTCCTTCAGCGTACACTATTATTTCTGTTACTCTGCCTTGAAGAAAAATATCATCTTGGGTATCTACACCCATGCTTCGAATATCAACTGGATCAAGAAAATCTGAAGGTTCTTGCCATGGTTTAGCGTAGAAGGGCTGCATCATACTTGAATTTTCAATAAAGATTATTGGAGCTAAGGCTACAATAAAAAATATACTAATAGAAATCGCTTTTTTCATTAGTAACACCATAAGGTAAGAAATATATCGGACATTTATATTTAAATTTTTCCGAATAATTACAATAATAGATTTGAGTAAAAACTAGATATAAGGCAAGAAGATACAAGTTAAAATAGTAGAGTATCATATGCTATATGAAATATTTCGGAATTTCTACGATAAATTTATATGTAAATTATCATTTAGAGATATGATGAAAAACAGATATATTGTAATTCTAATAATTTCAACGCTCTGTATTCTTCAAATTTGTGGAAGTGTTTATGCAGATCCAATACGCAATGAATCCGTTGAAGTACACTCCATTGAGATTCTTGATGCATATTATATTGGAGCGGACATCTATACTTCTATCTCTGTCTGTGTTCAAACACACTCGGGAACCGAATCATATTATCTTAAAATTGACCTCATTAATCCTGATGGGGAGATTGTGAGTCTTGTCCTACATGTAATTACTACTTTAGATCAAGTAATATTAGATATCGTTTTCTACGGCTATGCGACAGTTGCTGGAGATTATATAATTGATGCTACGATTATTACAAACAGTAACGGTTGGTTTGCTTTAACGGACATTATGATTTTTGATCCTCCAAGTGGAGGAAGCGAAGGAGATCCATATATCGGAATATCTGTAAGATAGATAGGAAATTTAGATGATTATTGATGAATCCAAACTTCAGACTATTACAATTTTTGCAGAAAAATCCCACTGCTAATTTTTCAAAAATAGCTGAAGCGCTTGGAATAACTGACAAAACAGCTAAAGCACATTATGATTATCTGCTAAAGAAAGGTTATATTGGGGGAGTAAGAGCTAAATACATACCTGAAAGTATTGGTTTAGAAACTAACTCATTCTTGGTATCTCTTCCAGATTTGAAACGTGTTGAATTTTTGGAAGAACTAGCAGAATTTCATAATTTCACAACATTTAGAAATAGGATTATTGGAAACATCCAAGGGCTTTTCATTCAATTTGATATTCCTGGTGATTCTTCAAAGTATTTAGATGAGCTATTCATCAAACTAGAAGAATTGAGTATAATAGAAATGTATGAGAAAATACCAACTATAGGTGTAAAACTAAGCACAACTCCTGAATTCGAATTCTTTGACACCTTAACTGGAGATATAACTTGGGATTTTCATGAATGGAGTAAAAAATATGACAATGCAGATTCAACTTTGCCATCGGACATTCCTGAAATCAAAAATGTACAAGAAGGAATAAATGAGTTAGACATTAAATTACTTACAGAAATAACAAAAGGATCGAAATACTATCATAAGCAAATTGATTTTGCCAAGAAATTCAAAGTGTCGCCAGTACAAATAACTAGAAGAATGAATTTTCTTAACACTAATGTCGTTAAGTATCGAATTCTTTATACACGTTCTAAAATTCAATCAGTAGATTTGGTTTTGTTTAGAGGAAAATGTTCCGAAGAAAGAAAGAACAAACTCTACAATTTACTTAATGAACACCCTATTCCTTTTGATACAGGTTTGGAACTTCTTCAGGATGGATTTTTGTGGAGGATGAACACCCCTCCAACATTCACTTCATTCTTCAGCGAGTTTCTCTGGAAGATATCCTCTCGTTTAAATTACTATAGTTTTGACCATACAAAAAGCAGATTATATCATTTCTATGATAAAAATTTTGATATTGACTCAAAAGAATGGAGAGCTACTAGAAAGGAGATTTATGAGGAACCATTAAACTGGATAGAAAAGAGAAGACTTATGAATTTATGAATATCGATTTTCTTATGAGAGACGCGTATGAAAATCTCCTTCGTCTTTACAAGGAAGCATTAATTATAGAAGAAGTTCTGATGCTTCTCTATTGGGATAGAGATGTCACAATGCCAAAAGGTGGAGTTAAGCAGAAAGCTGAACAAGTAGCATATTTATCACAACTTGAACACGAGAAAAGAATAAATCCAGAAATTGGTAAACTTGTGAAAGAAATTCAAGAGCATTCAGATTTTGATAAACTTACAGAATTGGAAAAACGAAATGTATTTCTCATTAATAGGCAGTACTATAAAATTATCAATGTTCCACCAGAATTTGTTGGAGAATTTAATAAGCAATGTGTTATAGCAAGTGATGCTTGGGAAAAAGCCAAAGAAGAATCTGATTATTCTATTTTTCTACCTGAATTGAAAAAAATGATAGAATTTAATAGAAAATATGCCCATTTTCTCAATCCTGATGTTGATCCCTATGATGCTTTGATAGATTATAGTGAACCTGGGATGACACAAGAAGAATTTGAAAGAATAGTCAATCCACTCAAAGAAGCAACAGTTCAGTTATTAAGAAAATGTATGGAAGCGGAGAAACAACCTGATCTTTCTATACTTGCTAAAAAAGTCCCCTTAGATATTCAAAAGAAGCTAAACATGGATGCTGTAAAACTAGTAGAATATGACTTGAATAGAGGAAGATTGGATGAAACAGCTCATCCTTTTACAACTGGAACCTATGACGATGTCAGAATAACAACAAAATATTTTGAGGAAAATTTTCTTAGTGCATT
>JAEOTK010000290.1 GCA_016839875.1 Candidatus Heimdallarchaeota archaeon | reverse complement strand
TAAGTGATTTGTTTACATACCATGTAAATGTTCCATTTTTAATCATCATATCTGAATAATATAATCCAGTATCTTCATATTGTGCAACTGTTGGAATGCTGAATAATGCTGCTACCAAAAGAGCTATAACGCCTATTTTAAGAACTCTCTTCAATATTTTCACCATATTTTCTTTAGGAATAACTAACTAAACTAATATGTTCTTTTAAATCTTGTTAATCAAACTTTGTCTATAGAATTGTCTAAAGGAGTTAATGTTTCTATCAAAATTCCAACATATTTCTCTTATATTTCCTTATTAGCTAAAGAAGTTGGATTTAGATAATTTTGTTCTTCTCCATTTTCGAACAATTTTTTGATCTCATCCCTTTCATCTGGTTTGCATGATGGACACCATGCGTTACAATATGACCCAGATTGGACTGCTTCTTCAAAGAAATCATGGTTTGAAAAATAAGGAAATTCGCAAACCCATTTCTCTCCACATTTGAAGCATTTATGTTCACATGAATACATTTTTTTTCACCTATTTATTGTGGATTTTTTGTTCTTCTATTTCTTTTTCTAGATAATAATATTCTTTTGGGCAGTTATAATCCTTCCTACTACAAAGAAAAAGCGATTTTTTAGCCTAAAAGATATATTCTAGTTTCCCATTAGTTATATTTATGAGATTTGTTCTTATCTCTGACACCCACATTGGTGGACGATTTGACGAATTAATGTATAACAAGGGTATGGAGATTGCAAATTTCGTTGATGCTGATTATCTTATCCACTGTGGAGACCTAACCAATGATGGAACGCTTGCACAATATGAAATAGCAAAACTATATCTAGAGAAAATTCAGAAGAATAAGCCGTTTATAATTATACCAGGTAACCATGATGTCGCAAATGTAGGAGACCTCCTCTGGGAAGAGATTATAGGACCTAGATTCTTTGTTCATGAGGATAAGAAGGAGAAAGTTAAGATTTTAGCATTAGATTCTACTGAACCAGATTCTAACAGTGGACGAATGGGACCGAAGGGTATCCAGCGAATATACGAAGAGTTTGATTCTCTTCCAGAGCATTGGTTGAAAGTATTAATTTTTCATCATCAAACATTACCCATTCCTCATACAGGAAGAGAACGAAGTGCAATCTACGATGCTGGTGACGCAGTAAGAGCTATACTCGATAACAATATTCACCTAGTGTTTAATGGTCATAGGCATATTAGCAACACGTATAGAATGTCTGATGGAGCAATGCAAGCATGGATTGTTAATAGTGGGACTCTTTCCTGTAGAAAAACTAGGTACAGAGAAGAATATTCGATGACTGTTGTCAATGTTGATCGCAAAACAAATAGAATCTGCATCAGAGTACTTCAACTGAATCATGATCCAATTATCGAAACAGTTAGATGCTCAGGAAAATTTCAAGAGGTAATTCCTCCTATGAAGAAAGATCCTCTTACTACTATTATTCAGATAGGCAATACAGATATTTCTGATTCTCGATTTAATGTAGATGCTTTCAACAAAGGAATTAAGATAATAAATGAAACAGAATGTGATTTAGTAGTTCACAATGGAGAAGTAACAGGTTCTTCTTTTCTCCATGAATTTGAGTGGTCAAAAGCTCTTCTTGATCAAATTGAAAAACCCATGATGGTAGTTCCTGGAGACGATGATGCTTATCCTTTAGGACTTGAACTCTTCCCCGAATACATCGGAGAATTGAATCCTACATTTGAAAATAGGAATATCTTCGTTAAAGGATATAACAGCTGTTTAATCGATGCTAAAGTTGGGAGACTTGGTAGAGGAAATACGGCTGATATAATAAGTAATCTCACAAATTCTTCAAAATTAGGAGCAGTTGCCTTTCATCATACAATCATTCCACTACCTCGAACAAAGCATGATTCTGAGTTAATGGATGCAGGTGATGTTCTTGCTGCTCTTGTGAATAACAGAGTTAATCTTGTTCTTACAGGAGCTAAGAATCAAGCTGGTTGTTGGCAGGTTGATGATACTGTTTTCGTTAATTCAGGTACACTAAGTAGTTTAAATGTCACTAAAAAAGAAGGAAACAGTTTCAACATTATTAAGATATTTCAGACTGATATTGGAAAGTACTATGAAATAGAAGAATATCTCATTAGTGCATTCAAATACAAGACTATTGGGTTATTTCATGTTTCTGACTTAGCTAAACCAATCCAAGTACCCCCTAAGATAAGATATCAACCAGAAGATTAGACGTTTAATCCAAGAATTCTTAAGCTTGAGCCGCTTAAAGAGTAGTTTGTTTTTTCTATCTCTAAAAAAACCTTATATTTGCTTGTGTGAATCTTAATTTTGTGAATGATAAAACTTCTATTCACGACGAAAGAGACTCTTTTCCCATAACTATCGAAAACTTTTCACCTGACTTTGAGAAATGGAAAAATGAAGCTGAGAAGAGGATTTTTTCTTTAGGTGCAGGAAATAGAATAGTACCAATTGCAGAAGCTGTTATGAAAATTGGTTTCTCGAAGATTCTATATGCAGCATCTGAACTAGGAGTGGATTTGGAAAGTTCTAAACCTTATGTTCTGTTTGCTCCAGATTGTACTTGTTCGTTTAATAAAACTAGAACAGAGAGAGGATTTAGTTATGGAGCACTCATGAAAGTTGAATTAAATGGAATGATAGGTACAAATAATGCTATGCCAAATGCATGTGGTTATACCTTAGCTGAGATTATAACTGATAAAACAGATTTCGCACTTATTGATCATCTTAAGCAAAAACAGAAAGAGATAGGAAAAGATCACCTACAACAATTAGGGAAGGGAAATCACTTTTCAGCTATTTACTGTGTTAAAGATGCAATTACAGGTGAGGATACAATGAAGCGTTTTATCAATGTTCACAGCAGTGGAAAACTTGGTACGGAATTTCTATACAATCTAGATTGGTTAAGTGATGTTGATGGATATCACAGAATAGAAACACCTCATGGTCCAATCGAATTGTTAGAAGGTGAAGCTAGAAGGATATATATAGAGAAATATAATGAGGGAGATAAAATAAACGCAGAGTATAGAGAACAAGTTTTGACTGAAATTATTGGTGAAGGAACTTTCAAAATACTTGAGGAGATTACTCATCAAGGTCTTTCTGAGGATGGAGTTTATCATAGACTTGGTGTTCAAGTTCATGATGGTTTCATTCCTATCGCTTTCAATTCTGAGGAAGGACTAATGCTTGGAAAAACTAAACCTAATTTAGGAAAGGAACTTCTTCAGAGCTGGAAATATCGAGAAAATGTTGAACAACTCGGATATGAAAATGAATTATCTAGTGTAAACTTCTCTCCTCATGGAGGAGGTTATGAATTAAGATATCCTGTGAATATGTTCTCAATTAATCTTGGAAAAAGGGGAATAAAGAATCTCAGAATTGAATTGAAAACTCCTCCAGGAGCTAACAAAAACATTAAAGCTACGTATTTCAGAGAAATCAAGGAATATATGAGTTTTAGAAGAAAGCTTCCTCTGATGAGAGAAGTCTTCAGAGCAGATTTAGTTAATCACATCTACGATTTAGAACCTCTAATGCAAATCTATCCTCTTGTCAGTATAGTTGGCGGAACACTTTAAACTCCATTTTAACTCTTATTACCTTGAGGAATTTTCAATGAGTGAAAGAAAGATACCTCTGAACATTGCCCATAGAGGTGCATCAGGTTATTATCCAGAAAATACTTTACTTGCCTTTGAAGAAGCAATTAAAGCTAATGCGGATATAATAGAACTTGATTTACAGCTTACAGCTGATGATAATATTGTTGTTTTCCATGATAGGAATGTTGACCGTATTTTCAAAACACAAGCTGGTCAGACAATTAGATCTTTTACTCTTGAACAACTCAAAGAAAGAGATGTTGGAGCTTGGTTCAAACCGCAATTTACTGGTATCAAAATTCCTACATTAGAAGATGTAATAGATAATCTTCCTGAACAAACTTCATTGATTTTAGAGCTGAAAAGCACTGAAGAAAAATTAGCACAATCAGTAATCAACATTCTTGAGGAAAGGAATAAATCCTTAGGTTTAGGTTATCTTTCAGTGAGAGACATTCAAACCTTGAATCGTGTTAGAGACATTTCCTCTAATTACATGATAGGTCTGATGCAAAAAAACAAGACACCTGAAGAGATGTTAGCATTAATTGACTCTGAAGGATTAGATATAGTTCAAATTAGATGGAGAAATTGGACAGAAGAAAACTGGAATAAACTGCAAGAAAAAGAAGTAGTTGTTACAGTTTTCTTCGCAGATGAAATGAAAGATTACAGTTTTCTTGTCTCAAAACAAGTAGATGGAATACTGACAAATTATCCTTTTAAGCTAGCTAGATTCATCGAAAATCTGAAACTCTAAATCATAGTTTTCCTTGAATCCTACTTATCACTTCATCTTTTTTCAGTTCTTGTGCAATTGCCAGAGCTTTATTTAGAATCTCTTTACCTCTATCAGTGTGAGAAGGTAACATCATCAAACCATATTTTTCAAAGATTCTCAACAAATCTACTTTGTCTTCCAGTTCTTCATAAATGGTTATTATCGAATGGTAATCAATAGCTGCTTTTTCGGCATCCTTACTTTTCTTTATGTCAGCTAAGATTTCTTTATTCAGAGCTTCATACAATGGATTGTTTCGTTTTCTAGCTAATTCAATTCCTTGCTCTGCATATTTCTTTGACTCTTTAGGTCTTTTTTCAAAAGTACATCTACCTATTTGGTAATTGAGATAGATCTGCAAATTTGAAATGATATTTGTGTCCTCACTAATTGAGAAAGAATTGATGAGTTTCTCCAATTTCTTCTCTAGTTTTTCTTGTTTTTTGCTGTTTTTAACCATTTCAAAAAGAGTCTGCGCAGCAACATAATTATAGAAACCATTAGCTGAGCATCTATCTTTCAAATAAAGGTCACCTATCTCTTCGTAGATGTCGGCTTCCTTTAGAATTTCTCCATCAGACATCTGTAAGCAGTTAGAACCTTCGAAAATACACTTAAGACTATCAAACGCTTCTCCTTCAGAAGGTTCTTGAACGTACTTGATATTCTTAAGCCCTTTAATGATATCAAAAGATCCTGTTGTAGCAAGGAGCTGAAATATCTTCCTTACATTCGGTGTTTGATCAGCTAATTCAGGAGCAGGGAGTTTAAGTCTATATCTTACAGAAGTACCTGAGAGTTTAAGTTCCAAAGAAGTTGAAATTGCTTCCTCTACTTCAAGAGAGTTCTTTGTATCTGGATAGGACTTTAAGTTCTCCTTTGAGTTTATTAGGAATTGATATGCTTGCTGATACTCTCTTGTATCTAGGTAGATCTTTCCTATTTTGTAATTAATAATACCTACCCATTCAACATTTCCACTTGATTCAAAATGTTGCTTTGCTTCACCATATAAACGAAGAGCT
>JAEOTK010000289.1 GCA_016839875.1 Candidatus Heimdallarchaeota archaeon | reverse complement strand
TATGGGTCCTGAGGGAGCATGTAAAATTCTTTATCGCAACAAGCTTAAAGACGAAAAGGAACCTGAAAAGGTTCTTGCAAAATTCACTCAGCAATTTAAGGAAGAATTCGCTAATCCGTATCAAGCTGCTGAGAGAGGTTATATTGACAAAGTGATTTTACCTGTTGAGACTCGGAGGGAGATTGTGTTTGCTCTCCACATCCTCCAGAATAAGAGAGAGCCAACTACTAGAAGAAAGCATGGAATTTCTCCTGTATAGAGATGAGAAATATGAAGAATAAGAATAAGTTAAAGAATTTTTTGAAAGGAAAGTATCCTATTTGGGGTTACTCACCCAAAGGTATTATCGATCCTACTCTATCCATTGAATTATCAAAACTTAATGGGGTAGGTCTTGTTGATTTAGAAGGCTTAACACAATCTCAAAGTAAGGACATCATCATTCGATGTATGACAGAACTAGATAAATCAAAACATTGGGGAGTAAGAGTATCTGATAAAGAACAGCTAATCTGGCTAGAGGAATTTGATTTTCTTCCAATTATAATAGTAGCTTTTGAAGCTGATGAGGATTTATTATCCACTTTTACTACTGATTGTGATTTATTGATTGCAGAAGTAAATTACTTTGAGCAAGCTGTAGAAAAAACTAGTTGGGCTGATTTGTTTCTGGTGAAAGGTTTTGAAAGTGGAGGAGTTGTGGGAGAAAAATCTTCTTTCATTCTTCTACAACAATTCAATGAATCTGGATACCCTTTTGTTATACAAGGTGGATTTGGGGTTTACAATATTATTGGAGCACTTACTGGAGGAGCTCTAGGGGTTGTTTTAGATGGTCAGTTGTTTCTTCTACCCGAATGTCCTCTTAAAACTGAAGAAAAGGACTATATCGCTTCACTTGAAGAAAATGATACTTATCTAATTGGTGAAAGTTCAGAATTCAAATATCGATTAATAGGTAAATTAGCAAACCAAGCAATTAGAAAAGCAAAGGATTTGGAGAAAAAATCCCCCATATCTTCAAAAGATAACATCTCTAAAATTAAAAATGATGTCACAAAATCTTCTAAGTTTTTTGGTGAAAAGAATCTGAAAAATGCTCCACTTCCAGCAGATATAGGTGTCACATTTGCTAAATTTATCAAGGATGAATTCAGAGATTTAGAAAATTTTCTAAAGAGTATTCAATTAATTGGAACTAAACAAATTGAAGGGATTTCTGCAAATTGGCCTTTTAGGAAAGATAGTGATGCTGCAAAAAATCTGGGTGTCAAATTTCCAATAATCCAAGGACCAATGGCTAACATATCAGATAATGTTGAATTTGCTGAAAAAGTAGCAGAAAACGGAGCATTACCAATTCTTGCCCTTGGAGGATTGATGAAAGATGAAGCTGAAGATCTCTTTATTGGTGTAGCAAAAACATTTGCAGATGATCGTTCATATGGGGGAGGAATAATCGGTTTAGAAATAATTAAAGAAAGGAGAGAAGATCATATTTCTCTACTTCAGAAATATAATACCCCCATTTGCTTATTAGCTGCAGGAACAGTTCAACTTGCATCTAGGATCAAGAGTTTAGGAATCAAAATTCTGTTTCATACTCCTGCTCTTTCTATGTTTAAGGATGCATTAAAGAATGATATTGATGCTCTGATACTCGAAGGTAGTGAATGTGGAGGTCATATAGGAACTCAAACCTCTTTCACTTTATGGGAACGAATTCTACAATATTTAACTAAAATTAGAAACGAGATAAAAAATCCCATAAATATCATTTTTGCAGGTGGAATAGGAGATGAATTAGGTTCAGCAATTCTTGCTACTATGATCGGGAGTCATTTAGATCTAATCTCTCCTGCTATTCAAATGGGAACAGCTTACCTTTTTACCGATGAAATAGTCAGAACCAAAGCTCTTTCATTAAAGTATCAAGAAAAAATGCTGAACACTTTTAGAACTAGAGTAGTAGGTACAACAGTTAATACAAGAGCTCGTTCAGTTCCAACAGTTTTCACTGATGCTTCACTTGATAAAGAATTTAGAAGATTAAAAGATGGGATGTCTATAAATGAGAGAAAAGAAGCATACGAAAAGGATAATCTTGGAGCCTTAAGGATTGCAACTAAAGCAGAAATATGGAATAATGATCACATTCCAGGAGGAGATTCAACACAATTCATACCTGTAACAGATAAACAACAAGAAAAATTAGGTTGTTTCATGACAGGAGAGTTGGCAACAATAAAAAGGAATATCCTAAATATAGAAGCTATTCACTATGATGTTACATCTGCAAGTAAAAAACTAATACTCTCAAAAATTCCTGAATTAGAAAGAATATTTGAAGGAATAATTAGTGAAGATACAACAACAGAAATAAAGAATACACTTGAAATCGAAAATAGAGTAGCAATAGTTGGTTTAGGCTGTATTTTTCCTGACTCACCAAATATAGAGACATATTGGCAAAATATTATCAATAAAACGTATTCAATTACAGAGGTTCCAAATAGTAGATGGGAAACTGAACTATATTATGATTCTGATCCTAAAGCTGAAGATAAAACCTATTCGAAAATTGGAGCATTTATCAAGGATTATAAATTCAATTCAATAAATTATCGAATACCTCCAAAAATTGCAGAACAGATGGATAATGTTCAAAAGTGGGCATTAGATGCAGCAAAAGAAGCTTTAGAAGACGCTGGCATTCCTACAAATGGAAAAACCAGATTACCCATTGCTGGTATAGTTGGAAATTCAATTGGTGGTGAAATTGCAAGAGCCACTAATAGAAGGATCTTCTTTCCAGAAGTTATTAGAGAAATCAAACAGAATGAAGTATTCAGTCATTTTTCTAAAGAAGAGCAAGAACTATTTTTAAAGCAGATTAAAGAATCCTATTCAAGCAAATTTCCAACAGTCACAGAAGATTCAATGCCTGGAGAGTTATCAAATGTAATTGCTGGAAGGATTGCTAATGTATTTAATTTCACAGGAAAATCGATGACAACAGATGCTGCTTGTGCATCTAGTGTAGCTTCTCTTGATACTGCTATTAAAGCTCTCATAACAAATGACTTTGACGTTGCATTAGTAGGAGGAGCAGACAGATCTATGGATGTATCATCATTTGTCAAATTTAGCAAAATAGGTGCTTTATCTGCTACTGCTTCGAGACCTTTTGATGCTAAAGCAGATGGTTTTGTAATGGGAGAAGGAGCAGGTTTCTTTGTGCTAAAAAGACTAGAGGATGCTATTCAAGATGGAAATAAGATTTATACAGTTATTTCTTCTATAGGATCTTCATCAGATGGAAAAGGAAAGGGGATAACAGCTCCCAATCCAGAAGGACAAAAACAAGCAATTTTAATGGCTCTAGAGAAATCAAAAATACATACAAATGAGATTCAATATATTGAAGCTCATGGTACCTCAACAACAGTCGGTGATGCAGTAGAGCTTCAGGTTCTTGAGGAAATTTTCAAGAAAGAAAAGACAGAGGATAAGGTAGCAGTAGGTTCAATTAAGAGTCAAATTGGTCATCTAAAAAGTGCTGCAGGCATAGCAGCCCTAATTAAAACTACTCTAGCAATTTATAACAAAACTCTCCCACCTTCAGTCAATGTTGAAACTCTCAATCCTAATATTGAATGGGATAGTTCCCCTATATATGTCAATACTCACCCATCAGAATGGAATGTGAAATCAAACCAA
Organism: Candidatus Heimdallarchaeota archaeon; assembly: GCA_016839875.1. The sequence goes on along the minus strand of JAEOTK010000289.1, from coordinate 932 downwards.
ATAAGACGTGCTGGAGTATCTTCCTTTGGATTTGGAGGTACAAACTACCACGCAATATTAGAGGAGTATGATCCTCAAAAAATTGATTACATTCATAAAACAAAGATAAGTAGTTCACAATTTGTTGATGTAGCTCCTCAAATTTCAGTTACACAGGAGCAGATGGATGAAAATCCAATCTGTTTTATGTTCACCGGACAAGGAAGTCAGTATCTTGGAATGTTACAAAGATTATATGAAACATCGAAAATAGTTGCTGATACTTTCGAAGAAGCTGAACAAGTTTGGTTTCAAAATTATAGTTTCAGTCTGAAAGATGTAATCTTTGGTTCAGATGGGTTAACTCAAGAAGCAAATTCTCAACGTTTAACAGACACTAAATTCACTCAGCCTGCACTTTATGTTGTTGATATTGCATTATTTAGATATCTTAAGGAACAAGGTATCATTCCTTCCTTTGTAGCTGGGCATAGTCTAGGTGAGTACTCAGCTCTTACTGCAGCTGGAGTTTTATCATTTAGTGATGGTCTAAAAGCTGTAATAGCAAGAGGAAGATCAATGAGTGAAGCAGCGAAAGAGACAGAAGGAGCAATGGCAGCAATTTTAGCACCAACTTATCAAGTGGACAAATTAGTAAAATTAGTTAAGGATGATTATGTAATAGTTGCCAATTATAACTCTACTGGACAAACTGTTGTATCGGGTAGTGTCTCAGGAATTGAAAAAATAATAAGAAAAGCAAGTGAAAAGAAAATTACAGCTAAGAAGTTGAGAGTATCAACTGCTTTCCATTCAAAAATTGTAGAAAATGTAGAAAAAATCATGAAAAAAGTTCTATCAGAGATTACTTTCAATCCTCCAGAAATCGATGTTTATAGTAATGTAACAGGAAAATTGTATCCAACTCAATCCGAATTAATCCAAAATCTCCT
>JAEOTK010000288.1 GCA_016839875.1 Candidatus Heimdallarchaeota archaeon | reverse complement strand
TAATCCATTACTACTTCGTATATCCCTGCTCCTTCATCCGTTGCATAGTATGTTTGTGAATGGTCATCAACTTGTATTGTTGCTCCAGAAACTGGATTCCCATTTGAATCTTTAATCTCGAATGTATAGGTTATATTATCTAAGGAATAGAACATACCTATGATTCTAACAGAAAATCCAAGTGGATTAAGTGGAACTATGATATTCTCCGTGCCGCTGAGAGGTACAGTAACAGAAGCTAACCATATGTCAAGATATGGAACTAGTATTCCAAAGTAATCATACAACCATTTGTTCACATCGACTGGCCCTATAACAAAACCTAGAATTTTTCCAGAGAAAGTCATTTGACAGTATAATTCAAAACCGACTGCTGTTTCAATATTAAAGTTGTCTAGGGTTATTGTTGCATCATCATTACCATTAGCACTTGAAGATGCAGTACATGGGATTACATACAGAGAATCAGTTGTTACTGATAAAGAACTAAAAACTGGATTACAGTTTGATCCTGAGATATCAAATGATAAGAGGTTCTTGATCTTGATAATAGGTATAAAGTCTGCTTCAAACATGAAATTCGCTAACCAAGAAATATAACTGGGTAGAAATGTCTGTGTTTCAACTTTAAAGTGAGATAATTCCGCTATTTCATCGGAAATATCTCTTAAATCTATCCGATATATGCCAAAATTCATAGCAAGAGCTTTCGTAATATCTTTATTATAGAGAGTTGTTGAACCAGTATAATAATTCTCTTCAGATGTGAAAGAATAAGATAATCCAAGCTCAAAATTGATTGTTAGAGTCAATTCTGGATTTACTACTTTAATAAATGCATTAAATTCACTACCAGGAGTCACATCATTAGGATATGCTAGAATTAGTTCATATTCAAGTGCTGCTTGAACCGTTAGGTTTAGGAATGGTGAAATGGTTACATTGCTGTTTTCATCATCCCATTTGAAGTCAACCGAATATGTTTCATATTCATCAAAAATACTCATACTATCCTTCTTGTTAAAAACACTATACCCAGGTGGGAAGAAGTATCCATAGTTGAAGTATTGGATGATAACTGAATCAAAACCTATATTCCCAACCGAATCTTCAGCTTTAACCGTTATGTTCTTTATTCCAGCAGAAGTAAATGCATTCGTAACATAAACATCAAATCTTCCAAGCGTTGGATAATAGAAACTAGTTCCATCTAACCATACTCCTTCTACTAGTACTTCAACTGATGTTATTTCATAGTTTGAATTTGGATCTGTTATATCAACTGCTAGAGATACTGTTGTGTTATAAGTTACATATCCGTCTAAAGGTAATTCGATCAATACTTGTGGAGACTGCTGAATAGTATTGGAGATGACATTAAGTTCATCTCTTTCATTATCAGGATTAAGCGGACTCACTTGACTTCCATCTTTTGAAAGAATTCCGAATAAGCTTCTTGTGTCCCCAGGTTGATTACCATAATCTCTGACGGGAACTATAAAGCTCATAGCTACCCAAGAGACATCACTCCATTCGTAATAATATAATCCAGGCTCAAGTACCCAATCAATCAGTTTTTCCGTATCTGAATACAATGTCTCATCTAGACCCCATTTTACATCAGCTTTGATCGTTCCTTGGATATCAAAATCCCAGATTGGACCTTTAACTACTGCTAGGTAGAATTTGACATAGATTTCCCATCCTGGAATTGCATAAGAGACATTTACAAGACCTGCATAGCTTGTATAATTGAAGTATTCTACACCATAAAGTCTCAAATAACCATACATCCAAAGTCTGTATTCTTCAACCATGTTACTTCCGTCAAATAATGTTGGACCTGAATCAAGATACAATTTTAGAAAATAAGATCTGTAATCACCTGTACTTAAACCAAAATCACTTAGATTTGGATCTAAAGTTACTGTTGCATAAAGATGAATACTCTCATCCCCTAGAAGATCAGATGTAAAATCATAATATCCATTCCATAGATCTGAATCGGGCCAATTTACAGCATCTCTTCTGAAGTCAATGTAAAGTGTATCACCTGAATAGATTAGACCTTTTATAAAAAAGTGAATTTCAAGTGTTTCTCCTGGTAATCCATAAGTAACTATTGTTCCATCCAATCGTTCATAATAGATTTGAATAACATCAGGTGTATCGTTAACAGCTAGTTTTATTCCCCTGAAATCTTGACAAAAGGATTGTTTTTCAAGGGATTGAACATCCTCTTCTACTTGCACCAAATCGGGATCATTTGGAAGTAGTGCTCTTGTATCATATACATTATCCGTAGGTTTTTCTTTTATTTTTTCACTTGCTTCTGCTATAGGTGTTTTTGCAACAAGATTAATCTCTCTTTCTTTACTAGAGGGAGAATCATCTTTAGTCATATTTTCTAATTGGTTATTTTCCAAATTAGAACTCGCATTATTCACTGAAGAGCTAATAAGGAAGCTATTCAGTAATAAGAATAAAATTGTTAGTGAAACTAATTTGTTTTTTCTCATTTTTATCTCCTAGTTTAATATTAAGAACTGTTATGAATTTAGATGCAGTAAAAATAAGAATTAGCAAAAAGTATCAAAATGGTAAAAATTCTAAAGAAATATACCAATTAGATAGATTGGGATTGAGATATGATTCTTGATTTAGTGCTCCCACTCACCTAAAAGGGTTAAAATTGTATCTTGAGATCCACATCTTGGGCATCTAAGATTTAATGCTAGATTATTTTCTTCTTCATCTGTTTTCTTATGCCTAATTTCTTGAGGAATCTTAATTGTATATAGCAACCTATCTCCACAATCTACACATTGATCATGATGAGATATTTTGTTACAATTGAAACAAAAGTAATTTATACAATCTACATTTGGACTCTTCTTAATCCCTTCATAAAGGATCATATTAATTTCACATTCCATACAATAAAACTGGAAACTCCTACCCATATCTATTCCTCTTACTATAGAAACATGTTCCTCCATCATCTCCAGCTCTCCTTTTTAGTAGAGATAGAAGTAGAGAAGATTGATTAGGAATTAGTATTCCCTCCTTCTCCAAGTCCTTCCCCATCACTATCCGGTGATTTTGAATATCTTACTAATCTAATCAAACTGTTTCACTTCTCTATCTCTATACTGGTATGCAAGAATATTAAATTTAAACTCCTTTTTTTTGTCTCAACAATGTAAAAAAATAAAGAAAATCTACCACTTTCATGCAGATTTTCTAGCACCACAATTTGAGCAGAACTGATCATTTATTTTTATTTCAGAACCACAATTGGTGCAGAATAGTGTTTTAGCTGATACTTTCTCTTGATATTGTAATTGCTGAATTGGACCTGCTGTCATTCTTCGTTTTCTTGTAAGAATTACTAGTGTAGTTATTATTGCTCCAAGTCCAACAGCTCCTCCTATTGAACCAAGTATTATTGGTAGAAGTTTCATACCATCTGTACTAGTTCCAGATGGAGTTGTGTCTGTGGGTGTTGTTGAAGGTTCATAAGGTTCTATTGTAAAATAATTAATCCAATCAGTGTATAATTCTGGATCGATTTCTAAAGGTATATTTTCTCTACATGTGAATTTCAGTTGTAAATAATTGGTACCCCAGCTTGTAGAGTATTGAAATGAGGTTGAACTAGTATCATAACCGCCAATTGATGAAATAGTATTGAAGTTTACATAAGTAGAGAAGTATCCTGGAATTCTAACTTCTACTTGAATATCATGGATATCTATTGCTTCATAATTTAAAGTTTCCAAACTTACAGTTAATGATATTGTGTGATATCCGGTATCCAAGGAAGATGAAGAAATAGTTGCAGTTAATTCAATAGTTGTTCCAGTATCCCAGTATACATCATATGCATTAGTTTCTGCATTTGCATTGATAATTATTAGGAAAATAGAAAATAAAGATAATATTGCATATTTCTTCTTCATCTAGAACTTCTTCCTCTTACCAATTAGTTACCAATAATCCCATACCATCTTTTAAGCCACCAAGCAGGATTATAATACAATCAATTGCCCAGCCTATACCCCAAACTCCTACAGTAAGAAGATAGAGTACCCCACTTCCAATCTTTCCAACGTAAAAACGATGAAAACCTAGATATCCAAAGAAAATGCAGAGTAGTAGAGCTACTAAACGGCTTTTTTGAGATGGTCCTTGAGGATAAGCTCCAGGCATTTGTACTTGAACAACCTGACTAACTGATTGAGTTGGTGAAGAAACAACAGCTGGTTGAGCTGGTTGAGGTTGAGCTACTTGCTGAGGTTGAGCAGCAATCTGAGTGCCACAATTAGCACAAAACTTAGTTCCTTGTTCTATTGAAGCCCCGCAATTAGGGCAGAAATACTGTTGACTAATTTTTTTCACATCCAATTTTTCTAAGAAAGGATGAACTCTTTATCTTTTAAGGAGCATTTTTTAGTCTCAAAAATGTAAAAAATTGTATAAAAATTACCATGACTAACATGATTTATATATCTCTTTTTTAATAAAATCATTTTTGTCATTTAGACATATAAGATAACCAGTTCTACCGCTAACATCTTTATCAATCAAAATAAGATCTTTATACCCCAGTTTTTCAATAACTACAGGTTTACGTTTCCTTAATTCTGTTTCTGTAAAGGTATTGGTAGGTAATTTTTTTCTTCTTAGCCACGTATTGATATTATCTCTTATTTGATTCCTAGTTACACATCCAAGAGTTTTTCCTCTCTTTACTTTGATTCCAATTAGTCCTTCATCAGATAATTCGTTCTTGTATTGTTCAATAAGAAAATCGAGCATTATTCTTTCTTTTTCCTCTAACTCCGGATCTGGTTTAGCGGCTAGTTCTATTACTAATTCATCTCTTAATCTATTTGTAAAAATTGTTTTCTTATTGAAAAGATATGCTG
>JAEOTK010000043.1 GCA_016839875.1 Candidatus Heimdallarchaeota archaeon | reverse complement strand
GCTAAAACACCAGATAATCCAAGCCACCCTATTGCTGATGCAATGAATATTTTCATTTTAGTTTTTATTGCAGTAAATTTGGAAATAATCAGAAAAAACCAAGCACTAACAGCGATTATACCTAGTATTGTATATGTAAGAATTACAACAAGATTGGATCCTACAATTGCATCGGCAATGGGTCCTGTAAGGATTGTTCCACCTAAGCCCCAAGAGAGGTAGAAAGTGGCATTGTAATAACCCATCATTCTTCCTCTTTTTTCCAGTGGAACAACTCTATTAACCATTGAATACGCCGTTGTTTGAACCCAAACTCTTGTGAAACCTCTTGTTGCCATGTAAATAAAAACAAATACAATGTGTGGCGCAAATGGTAGAGCCATGGTTCCAATAAATGCTAGAATAAATCCTGCTAGTAACATCTTACCATCTCCAAATTTCTTTGCAAGAAAACCAATCACTAATCCTGCAATAATCATTGATATGTTCGTAGTGTTGCGTAATTGAGCAACAATCATATCTGAAGCATTGAACGTGTTCGGCAACCGTACATGTATGTTAACTAATTGATTTATGCTGTTTCCACCAATGTTAATGACGGCAAGAATGAGGAGAAGCCAAACAAACACTTTCCATTCCCACTTGAATGATCCCTTCTCTTTAGCCTCGTTTCTCATATTACGCTGTTCTTCAACTAATTCAACTAATTCCTTATCTTCACTTTTTTCTAAATCTGCATAGGATTCTGGAATCATGAACAAAGCTGCTATGCTAAAAATCATTATTCCCGATGAAATATAAAATAAATAACCTTCAGAAAAACCTATACCACCGAGATAAAGAAACCCACTTGCAGTAACTCCAAGAACATTTCCAATCCCTCCAATGAATTGAAGCATTCCCATAATCCTGCTTCTTTCTGAATCCCTTGTTAAATCTGCAATAAGTGTTGTCCATCCTAGATTACTACTGCTCCAACCTGCTTCTATTATGGTAAAGCCGATTATAATAGTAAACGCAGCAGATCTTAGGGCACCATCAACTTCATACCCTTTGTGTATCCAAAAAACTACTAGATATCCAATTGCAGCATAAAGCTCTCCAAAAACAATCAGAAGTCTTCTTTTCTTATACTTATCAGAAATTCTTCCCCATAGTCCGGATTGAGAAGCAATATTTGCTATCATAGGAAGAGTAGCAAACAAAGTCATCTCAGTATTTGTTACATTGAGATATTCTTTGAGATAAATACTTAGGAAGAAATAGAATATACCTCGTCTAAATTGTGCCATAATCTGAAAGATTGATAGGCTAGCGAAGTGTTTTCGTTTCATATTTCATGTCACCAGATAAGATAAGTATCATAGAAAATCTCGTCTGTTTCCAAAAAATTCGAAACGAATATTAACTTTTTGTTTCTTTTCGTTAATATTTTGAAAATTGAACAAGTAATAAATTTTTTAAATGAAATTAAGATAAATCGTTTGAGGACAATGCTAGGTGAATATGAAACAATTAAATAGCAGTTTTTTAATATCCCTACTGTTAAGTAGGTGCGCGGTCCTCTTGAGAAAGATTTTACAGGTGATAAAATGGTTAAATTAACTTTACCAGATGAAAGTATACTAGAAGTTGCAAAAGGAAAAACTGTTCTCGAAGCAGCACAACAAATTGGACAAGGTTTAGCAGATGCTTCTATAGCTGCTAAGATTGATGGTAATATGGTAGATCTATTCTATGTAATAAAAAAAGATGCCAAATTCGAGATTTTAACAGAAAAATCAGATGAAGCATTACACGTACTGAATCACAGTGCAGCTCATATCATGGCTGGTGCAGTCGTTGAATTATTTCCAGATGCAAAACCAACCATAGGACCCAGTATAGATCCAGTTGGGTTTTATTATGATTTCTATGTGGAAAAACCATTTACTCAGGAGGATTTAGACCGAATTCAAAAGAAAGTCGATGAGATAATTGCCGAAGATTCTGATTTCGTTAGGGAAGAGATGTCTTTAGTTGATGCAATAAAATACTACGAAAAAAACGAAGAGAACAAATTCAAAGTAGAAATTCTGAATGAGATGGATGAAAAGGAAGTTTCCTTCTATTCTCATGGAAATGGATCTTTCAAAGATTTATGTCGAGGACCTCACGTTCCTTCAACAAAGAGAGTTAAAGCTATAAAGATACTTAATGCTTCAGCAGCATTCTGGCGAGCTGATGCTAATAGAGAATCCCTGCAGAGAGTCTACGGTGTAGCATTTTTCAATCCAAAGGAATTGAGAAAGCATGTTATTATGCTCGAAGAAGCTAAGAAAAGAGATCACCGCATAATCGGAAGACAACTTGATCTTTTCGATACAGCAGATGAGTGGGGACCAGGTTTGCCACTTATCTTCGCTAAAGGTACAATAATATTGGAAGTAATGAGAGATTTCTGGAACAAAGAACATGAGAAAGCAGGATATGAGATAGTTCAAACTCCCCATATCTACAAAGAAAATGTTTGGCAGACTAGCGGTCATACTGAATATTACGTTGAGAACATGTTTCCTATAGATTTGAAAGGAGAAAAATGGTACGTCAAACCAATGAATTGTCCTGGACATATGATGATTTTTAACAGACGTACTTATTCGTACAAAGAACTTCCTGTCAGAATTGGAGAAATGGGTACTGTGTACAGAAATGAACTTTCTGGAACTCTTCATGGATTATTTAGAATCAGAAGTATTACACAAGATGATGCACATCTTTTCATGCTTCCTGAACAGCTTGAAGATGAGATTATCGGTGTCATTCAAATGGTTAATCATTTTTACAAAGTCTTTGGTTTCAGTGAATGGGAGTTTTTCATAAGCACTAAACCAGATGGAGCAATTGGTACTGAAGAAGGATGGGATCACGCTACTAACTCGCTTAAGAATGCTTTAAGTAGACTAAAACAGCCATACAAAATTAAAGCAGGCGAAGGAGTTTTCTACGGCCCAAAAATAGATGTTGATGTTAAAGATGCAATAGGGAGAAGATGGCAATTAGCAACAATTCAAGTAGATTTCAATCTTCCTGATAGATTTGATATCAACTATATAGGTGAAGATGGACAAAAACACAGACCATTTGTTATCCATAGAGTCATCTATGGTGCAATGGAAAGATTCCTTGCAATACTTGTAGAGAATTATGCAGGAAAAATGCCTGTTTGGTTAAGTCCAATTCAAGCTATTGTAATTCCAATTACTGATGAACACATAGATTATGCCAAAGAAATCACTTCGAATCTTAAGAAAGAGGGTATACGTGCTCAAGTGGATTTAAGTGGAGAGAGAATGGAATATAAAATTCGTCATGCCACTTTGCAGAAAATTCCTTACATCATTAATGTTGGAGACAAGGAAATCGAAGGCAAATCTATAGCACTTAGATCACGAGGAAACAAAGTTGAATTTGGTGTTAAATTAGAAGATTTCGTTAACAGAATTCACAAGCAAATTGAAGAATATGAATAATCATAATTTTCATTTTTTTTATTATCTATTTTGAAAATATAAGTAACAACCATCAAAATAGAAAATATTAATAAATACCATAGTTATTTGTTAATTGAGGAAACCAAAATGGGGTATCGTGTTCTTCTTTCAAAATAAGAAGGATAACTGTTTTAGTGGTTTCCAGGTTTCTTGTATCTTTAGCAGCTATAATATGTCAGTAGACAAGTCTTTTATTGGTTATTTTTGCTTTTCAAAACATAATTACGTACGCTGTTTCAGAACACAAGAGAAAAACACAATTCAAGGAGATGTAAATGGTGTCTTTTCTAGATGAAATACGAAAAATTGAGAAAAAATGGCAAAAGAAATGGCAAAAAGATGAAATTTTTGTCGCAAATGTAGACAACTCAAGACCAAAATGGTTTCTGACAGTATCTTATCCTTATGCGACTTCTCCCCTTCATGTTGGACATGCTAGAACATATGGTTTAGGAGACATATTTGCAAGATTCAAAAGGCAAAAGGGATACAATGTTCTATGGCCAATGGGTTTTCATATAACTGGAACGCCTGTTCTCGCAGTATCTTGGAAAATTAAGAATAACGACGAAGAAGAATGGAAAAAGATGAGAGGGTATATCTCAAATTACGAAAATACAAAAGAGGAAATTGAGAAAGTAATCTCTTCTTTTGCAGAACCAGAAAACGTTGCTAATTACTTTTCAGAGAAAATAATTCTAGATTTTCTGGGAATGGGATATTCACTTGATACCACAAGGGAATTTACAACAGGTGATCCAGAATATAACAAATTCATTGAGTGGCAATATTCTATTCTAAACCAAAAGAAATTGATAGCACAGGGGGATTATCCAATTTTATGGTGCGTAAACGATAAGAATGCCGTAGGTGAGGATGATATTCAAGATGGCGACGAACTTAATGTAGAAGTTAATGAATTTGTTGGAATTAAGTTTAAACTTGAAGATAATGTTTTCCTTGTTGCTGCAACACTTCGACCTGAAACTATTTTCGGAGCCACTAATGTTTGGATTCAACCAAATGCACTATACAATGAGATTTCAATAGATGGAGAAAAATGGATTGTCTCAAAAGAAGCCACTATGAAATTATTGGAACAGAATCATGAGATTGAAATTATTAGAAAATTGAAGGGTGAAGAAATATTAGAAACACATGTAGAAGTTCCAATAACTGGAAGAAAGATACCAGTTTACCCTGCTATATTTGTAGATACAGATCATGCAACAGGTGTAGTTTATAGTGTTCCTGGACATGCTCCTTATGATTATGCAGCGATTGCTGATTTGCAGAAAGATGAAGAAACTATTGCAAAATACAACCTAAATACTGATATTCTGAAACAAATTGAACCAATTTCTCTAATAGATGTCAAAGGTTATGGAGAGTTTCCAGCTGTTGATATATGCCAGAAATTGGGAGTTAAATCTCAAGAGGATAAAGACAAATTAGAGGAAGCAACTCAAACAATCTACAAGGATGAATATTATTCTGGAGTGATGAAAAGCAACACGAGAGATTATGTAGGTTTGAAGGTAGAAGAAGCAAAAAATAGAGTTGCAGATACATTATTTGAGATAAACTTAGCAGCACCAATCTACGAACCTTCAACCAAAGCTTTTTGCAGATGTGGAGGTCAAATTATCGTAGCAGTAATTCAAAACCAATATTTCCTCAATTATGGTGATTCTGAATGGAAAGAGAAAGCATTCAAAGCATTAAATCAAATGCTCATTACTCCAGAAAAGTATAGATTAAGCTTTGAGAATACCTTTGATTGGTTAGATAAGCGACCTTGTGTTCGAAGGAGAGGATTAGGAACTGAATTTCCATTCACAAAAGGTGAAGGATGGATAATTGAATCATTAAGTGATTCAGTAATCTATATGGCTTATTATACTATTGTAAGATATATTAAGGATAAAATTCCTCCCAAAGAATTAACACCGGAATTATTTGATTATGTATTTTTATCAAAGGGTAATGGTAAAGAAGTAAGTAGAAGTACAGGAATATCAGAACAAGTTATTAATCAGATGAAAAATGAATTCGAATATTGGTATCCTAATGATTTGAGACATACAGCTATTCATCATATTTCCAATCACTTATCTTTTGCTATATTCCATCACGCAGCGATTTTTCCAGAGAAATATTGGTTACAAGCTTTTTCACTAAATGAGATGTTAAGTCGTGATGGAGAGGCAATGAGCAAGAGTAAACCTAATGTTATTCCTATTGCTCAAGTTCCAAATAAATATAGTGTTGATTTGACAAGATTACATCTAGCATCAATTGCAACGCCAGAAACTGTTTTAGAGTGGAAGGAAGAAGAAGTGAATTTTGCTTTGCAAAGAATGAGAAAGTTCTGGGAATATGCACTAAGCGTAATCGACAATCCTAAAAAAGAAAAAGCAGATTATTCGTTCCTATCTGAAGTGTTTCTAGCATCAATAAAGACAAATCTTGGAAAAGCTATAGAAGCGATTGAAAGATTTAGTGCAAGAGAGTACATATTAGATGGTTATTATGCCAATGTAAGAGCAATTGATGAATATCACAAATTTGCGGAACATTTACCTGAAGCAGAGAAGAAAGCTGCTTTGCGTGAAGTTATTGATATGATGGTTATCACTATGGCTCCAGTCATTCCACACATTAGCGAAGAATTGAATGAAAGAATGGGAGATAAAGATTACATTTCCCTGAAACAAATACCAGACATAACGATAAATGAAAAGGATTTACTTTATGCTTTGCAAGCAAAATATATGACTAATTTAATTGAAGACATAGATCAAATTGTTAAATTGGTTAAATCTAAACCGGAAAAGATTCACATATATATCAATGCGGAATGGAAGAACGACTTATATGAATTAGCAAATAAAATCTTCAAAGATGAAGCAGTTCAGATAGGTAAGATAATGGAAGCAGCTAAAGAAAGTGCCAAATTAAACAAATATATGAAAGAAATAGCTAATGAAACAAAGTTGATGCTCAAAGATCCAACTATATTCAGAATAGAAATGCTAAGCACAAGAAATCAAGAAAACGCAATTCTGGGATACAAAGAATTCATCAGTTCTAAATACAACAATGCTGAAATTATGATACATCTAGCTGATAGTAAAGAGATACATGATCCTCAGAATAAATCTCAAAAAGCTAGACCAATGAAACCTGCCTTACTACTTGAGTGAAAATTTTACAAGAAATAATAAAAATCGATGAGAAAATTTCAAAAAATGCAGAAAATTATTTTTTTTCTCATTTTCCCTATTTCTTGAGAATTCTAATGTTTCACGGCCATATAATATCGCACAATGGATAGTTTTTTAAACGTTTTTCACGAGAGTGATTACGGAATAGTGGAATTGTGTTTCTGTGAACCAATATTCTTTGTTCATAAAAACACGGAACCATTAAATACTGCATGAACACAT
>JAEOTK010000287.1 GCA_016839875.1 Candidatus Heimdallarchaeota archaeon | reverse complement strand
TATAGATCTTTGTGAAAAAGCTGCAAAAGATGGATTAGAAGACGAAGAACTTCAAGTTTCCTTGGCAGATGCTTATTTTGGATTAAATAAGTTCCAAGAAGCTTTGAAATTATATTCGAAAATACTAGAAACGAATAATAAGTTAAACTATATCAATTTGAGAATTGGAAAAACTCTTGTTAAACTGGGAAGATTCGAAGAAGCTTTTGAAATATTCGAAAAATATGAAGAAGATGTTCCAAATTCAGATTTATCTATACACTTTGCCGAATTATTTCAAGAAAAGAAAGATTACAAAAAATCATTAGAATATCTTAAAAGAAAAGAAACTTTTTCTGCAGAGGAATTTTACAAAACTGCAGAAATCTATTTACTATTAGATAAGGAAGAAGATGCTATTTCATGCTATCGTAAAGCTATTCTAAAACATCAAAGGAATTCGTACTATATGAGAGAAGGTCTGGATAACATAATTCAGATTTTCGAAAACGAACTTGGGAAAAAAGAGGACAAAAAGGAAAATCTGAATGTTTTAGGAATTTTGTTTTACCTAAGGAAAGAACATCAGAAAGCACAAGATTATTTTGAACAATCATTAAAAGAAGATCCTTTAGATTATCATACATTGAAGATATACGGGAACTTCCTCAAATCCAGAAGAGATTTCGAAGCTGCTATAGTTATGCTAGAACAAGCTTGGACACTAAATGAACAACAAGATGATACAGAAATATTGAGCGATTTATATTGGTGTTATGAATCCTTTAAACAATATGACAAATCTCTTGAAATTCTTCTGAAAAAAGAGAAACTAAAACCTGAAGATCCTAATGTTCAATCCGATATTGCTAAAACCTTTGAGAAACTAGGAAATTTGAATAAAGCAGAAGAACATATGCGAAGAAGTATTGAGATTCTTGAACAATCTGATTCAGAAATAACTCAAATTATTTTAGAGAGAAATTATGATTCATTAGCTAAAATCTTATCAAAAAAAGCTGACTGGAAAGAAGTGGTGAAAATCTATGAAAAAATTGTTGAAAAGAATCCAGACAGAAGCAGTAATTTCTATGAACTAGCTGTAGCTTGTGACAAGATTGGGAATCACTGGAATGCTAAGGAATATTTCAACAAAGCTGTTGAACTAGATCCACAGGATTGGATGCAGCTTGAACGAATAGCTGTTCAACATTTTGAGAACAGAAGATTTGAGGAAACTGCAGAAACAGCTCTAAAATTTTTGAAAACTAAACATGATTCGGAGAGAATTAGAAATATCTTGGGATTCTCCTTACGCATGTTAGAAAAGGATGATGAAGCAGAAATACATTTGAAGAAATCTCTGGAATATAATTACGATAATCCTGCTATTCACATGATACTTGGAGATATCTATGCTGATAGATCTAGATACGAAGATGCTATGTTCCACTATGAGAGAGCAGTTGAATTAGAACCTGAAAATGAAGCAGCACAAAATGAATTATCTAAGATATATTTGAAATTAGGAGATAAAGATAAATCGAGAGAATTGTATTTGAAAAGCTTAGGTTTTGATGAAGAAGAGTGAATATTATGAGTAATGAAGATTTAATTGAAGAATTGAAACAGAAAATTAATTTTGATGAGATATTTGATAAAGTAATAAGTTTTGAAAGATTAAGCAGTGAAAAGGAGAAGTATTTAACAGAGAAATTAGAAGACAAATTCGATATAGAATCTTTGTACAAATTATTATCTATCCCAGAATTCTATACAAAATTAAGTGAAGAATATAAAGGCAATTATAACGTGTTTTTCGTCTTTCTAACTCCATTATTTCGAGCCTTAGTCTTTGTAGACGATTTGAAAAATAGAGCAAAAGAGTTACTTCTAAGTCTTCTAAATCATGAAATGAAAGAAGTAAGATACAATGTAATTGAAGTGCTGAAACACCTTGAGGGGGAGGAAATAGTTCATGCTTTAATAGAGAAACTAAGTGATTCTGAATCTATTGTCAAACAAAGTGCAAAAAATGCAATAGCTGTTTTAGGTAAAATATTAGATCAAGAGAGTAGAAACAAATTAGGACCAATTCTTCTTAATAAACCCAATGGTCTTCATCTAATTGCTGTATTAGAAATAACTAGTGTTTCAGATTCTCTGCTACAAAAAGTAAAGAGTCAAGGAAATCGAGATGCAATGGTTGCTTTATCTAAAATAAAGGATGAAAGATTAATCCCTCATTTAATTCAGATATTGAGAGATCCCAATCGTAAAGGTATGGTTTCATATGCCTTACATTCTTTAGCTAGATTTGGAACAAGTGAAGGATTGATACAGTTTTTTGAT
>JAEOTK010000042.1 GCA_016839875.1 Candidatus Heimdallarchaeota archaeon | reverse complement strand
GGACATAAAGGATATGGATATGCTGTTCTCGTAGATATGTTATCTTCTGCCTTATCTGGTGGACCATTCCTAAAAGATCTTACTTTGGATAAAGGATACAAGATAGGTCATTTCTTCTTAGCAATTGATGTCTCAAAATTCATTGATGTAGATGTATTCAAGAAAATAACTGGCAATATTTGTCGAACATTAAGAAGTGGCAAGAAAGCTCCAGGGCAAGATAGAATCTACACTGCTGGAGAACAATCATACTATAGTGAGCTACAAATCCTAGAAGAAGGAGTGCCTCTGAATAAAAGCTTACAAGATGACATAAAATTAATGATAAAAGAACTTGGACTAGATGGATACGATTTCCCATTCTAATCCTTTTCATTTCATTGTAGAATTTTTGAAGAGTGAAGGTAGTAAAAATGTCAGAATGCTATATCTGTGGTCGAGAAACTATAGCTAGATGCTCCGTTTGCCGAAATGATATATGCAAAGTTCATACAGAGTTTGGGAAGGGAGGAAGCTTCGAAACTAATTCTGTTTCGGATTATATCTGTACTAGTTGTCAAAAGAAGAAACGTCTCAAACGTATTCAAACGATTGTTATTGTCATCTGTGGGATAATGGGGATTGCGATAGTTTTAGGATTAGTATTCAGTTATCGATTCCTTTGGAGTTAAACATCAATAACTACATCTTTTGCTTTTTTACCACTCATGTAATCAATGTCAATTCTACCAATTGTTACATTAGTAATTGCTTTCTCAGAAATAGGTTTACTAAGATAAGCTTCAGGATCATCTTCTAACTGATAAACCATCAAATGCAAGGCAGCTTTCTTTTCATCAAAATCATCAAGAAATGAGACTGTTCCTTTAAACATCGTAGTGGCATAATTGTGACTACATTTACCATGAATGTAACCCTCATCGAAAAGTGCTTGTCCCCAGACAACATTGTTTTCCTTCAAAATATCAATCTTCTTTCCATCTTTTGCACAGTGGAAGTAAATGCAATTTTTCTCAGGATCATACCCATGACTCAAAGTCACTAAGTAAGGTTCATTGTCTTGGCACATAGCAATTGTAACATATTTTGATTTTTGAAGAATAGCTAAAAGTTCTTTTTCTTCAGTAATTGCTCTTTCTTTACGTCGAATATCTCTCATTGTTCTACAACCATATTAGGATTCTATAATTCTCCTTTTAGCATTTTCTGCTATCTGCTTTATTCTTTCTAAATCATGTTTTGTTTCCATGTAGTGATAATGAAAATACATTTTCTTTCTCAATGTAAAAACTACAACAGTCATTGCATCTAGTGTGTTCGAGATTGCTGCATTAAATGAAATCACTGAAAATTTATCGGATTCCATTGTAATACCAAGTTTATCTAAAGATCTTAGATTTGTTACAGCAAAAGGATTCTGTTTACTAGCTATATCAACGAATAATTGACCAAAAGATTGCATTGTCGAAAGAGATAACGATTTATTCATTATTCTGTTGATTCGATAGACATTTCTATCTCGGAGACTCCTGATTAATTTCCTTTGGTAACGACGAGTATTCGTCCAGAAATCTTTTCTTCTTCGGTATTTTGCGTTAACAAGTGTTCCACCTGCATAGAGACCAAAGGCTTCCCCTATTGGGTAATTTAATCGTTTTCTTAAATCAACTGGATTATTAATAGTAGAAATTTCAGGGAGAAAAGCAGTGCATATCGCACTGTGAACAGAAATTCTTCTATCTTTACACTTCTTAAGAAAGTCCTTGGTTTGCTTTTCAGTCAGAGTCCACGAATAAATTTGAATATCATCATGTTTAGAATCAGTTTTCTTATCTCTTTTTCTGAGACCGAAAATTAAGAAGTGGTAGATCCTGAGAAAGAAAAGCATAAACTTAGTCCGAGAAGCTGTTCTTGGTATGCTTCTTCTTACTTCAGGTGTAAAGATATCCACATCTTTCATAGGAGTATCAAGAACAACAATCTTCTCAGAAGGATTATTGAGATATTGTATTAGGTCTCTAATGAGAAATGCCATAGACATTCCATCTGTAACAACGTGTTGACAACACAAAACAAGATCAGCGCTCTGATCGCCAGTTAGTAAAGAAACACGGAACAAAGGCAAAATCTTACTATCGAGATTAAATGGGGTAATTAATTGCTTGTGAAATTCCTTGAAAGCGTCAGATTCATCTTGGCGTTTAATTACACGAATAGGCATTGAACCAACCCCATCAGTTGTAAGATATGGAATTTTTGTTTCATTTCGTTCAAGTCTAGCTTTCAGTAGTGGATGTCTTTTCTGTGCTTTCACAAAAGCTTTCTCAAGAAGGCTGATGGTAAGTTTACCTTTAATTCGAAGAATAACAACCAGATTATACGGTTGCCCCATGGAGTAATTCAAGTACTCTAATTCGTTAATCTCCCGTTGCATAAACATATTAATGCTTAGCATGGAATATAATTCTTCTCTACAAAAGAAAAAAGAAATTCTGAATTATAATTTATAACTCAGACCTTTCTTGAACGCTTGAAGATTAATATCTACAAATTTTGGTGGAAGAATTTCTTTCATGCTTTCAATAATTTGTTCTTTACTTACAGGAAGAATTTTGGTGTTTGCAGCTAATGCTCCAATGAGAATCATATTCATAGTTTGACTTAATCCGAGCTTTTGAGCATCCTCCTGGGCAGGAACAAGTATAACAGCAGAAGCGACTCGTTTCAAATCCTTCTCGATTTCCTTCAAAGTTGGATATTTTATTTCACCTTTAGAATAACGAACAGATAATGGTTGATACATGGTAGTATTAACAACGACCACACCATCTTTTCGTAACTTTGACATCGAACGGAGGGACTCTAGAGCTTCAAGAGCAATGATAACATCTGCTTCTCCAACTGCACACTGAGGAGATTCAGTAGGGTCATAACCAATGGCAAGATCGGAGACGACAACACCACCTCTTTGAGCTAATCCGTGGGTTTCCATAGTCATAACAGTCAAATCAGCAAGTCGAGCAGCAGTAGCTAAGACTCGAGTAGTAGAACCAATGCCTTGACCGCCCATTCCAGTAACGTGAACTTTAAGTTGCTTAGTAGTCATTTTCTTACCTCCTAAATACGAGTAAATTCCTCCATTTGCTTAATGGGTTTCTCTTTAAGCGGACAAGTCTGGACACAGCAACCACAACCAATACAGAGATCAGTATTTATTTGTGGTTTCTCACCTTTCTTTTCAATAGCTGGACAAGCGAAATCTGAAAGACAAGCTTGAATATTACGACAAATATCGTGGTCGATTTGGTAAGGATTAGCTAGTGTACCAGCTCGTAATTCTGCTTTAGAACGCATAAGCGCACAAGGTTCTTCTTGGATAACCACAGCAAATTCATCCTGAGTAAAAGCTTCTTCTAATGCTTCAACAAGTGCTGAAACGTTGTAAGCAGGGACGCGTCGAACAAATTTAACACCCCACGCCTTCAAAGTATCATCAATACTGATAGTTTCGTGATCCTTATATTTAGCAGGTAAACGAGCCCCGATAGATTTCTTGCCAGTATTGGGATTAGGTTGGTGGCCAGTCATAGCCGTAATCCCATTATCCATGACCATTAGCACTACTTTGTGTTTGTTGAAGACCGCATTTACTATTCCTGGCATTGCTGCATGGAAGAATGTTGAATCTCCTACAAATGACATTATTGCAGTGTCTGGGAGGGCTAATTTCATTCCGGAAGCAGATGGCACTCCACTACCCATTGAGAAGAGTAATGTTCCTTGATTGTGTGGGTCTAAGTATCCTAACGAGTAACAACCAATATCTGCCATGGAGTATCCTTTTAGTTTATCCATAACAATTTTCGCTGCGTGGAATGATGTTCTATGACCACACCCTGGACAAAGAACTGGAGAACGCTTTGGAACACTTATTAGTGGTTTAGTTATTTTCAGTGGGTTTGGTACACCGAATAATTTCGCAAATATCCCCATCAATCGTGCTGTATCATACTCTGAATTCATTAAATCCATATAGTCTTCTTCTTTATTTTTACCAATTAATTTGACACCTGAGACTCCTTCTTCGTAGAGCTCCACTTTCACTAGTTCTTCTATGAAGGGATCAAGTTCTTCTAGGATTTTTACAGTCTTGTTTTTCTTGATGAATTCCACGATTTTCTTCATTGGCAAAGGATAGATTATCCCTAATTTTAGTATATTAGCAGATACACCGAGTTTTCGTAGTGCTGCTTTTGTTGCAGCATACGCGTGCCCCGATGTTATTATCCCCATTTTTGCTTCTCCTTTTCCAACTTTTTCTTCTGTTAATAGGGCACCACTATTTGCTAATTCTTCCCATTTCATCATATTTTTCAAAGATTTCTCTTTGAGTGGTCTAATTGTTGATGGCAATGGGACGTACCCTCCTTCTCTTTTCGGGTTGTATCCTCTTTCAATTTTTGGGCTCTTGATTGGACCATATTCCACTAATCCTGTTTGGTGACAGATTCTTGTGGTTGATCTCACAACGACGGGCATTTTCCATTTCTGAGCGTACTTCATTGCAAAGACAAAGTAGTCCTTTGCTTCTTGAGCATTCGCTGGTTCAAGCATTGGAATGTGTCCGATTTTCGCATAATGCCTATTGTCTTGTTCGTTCTGAGAGGAATGTGGTCCGGGATCATCACCAAGAATAACTACTAATCCACCTGGCAAAGTAAACATACTTAACTGAACAAATGAATCGGCTGCGACATTGAGTCCGACACTCTTCATAAAACAAGTTGCTGGAGCTCCTCCAATAGCGGCAGAAGCAGCAACTTCAGTTGCAACTTTTTCATTGGTTGAGAACTCGAAATAAATACCGCTTTCTTCCGATATTTGACCAAGTCTCACTCCAATTTCACTTGTGGGTGATCCAGGATAGGCAGCAGCTATTTTTACTCCTGCTTCTATCATACCCCTAACATAAGCATCATTTCCAAGAAGAATCTCCTTATGAGGTGCTTCTTCTAAAAGAGGATGTGTTTTAGATGACATATCATCAATTTCCTTCTACTTTC
>JAEOTK010000286.1 GCA_016839875.1 Candidatus Heimdallarchaeota archaeon | reverse complement strand
GGAAATACCAGATATGAAATTTGAAACTACAGGATTTGAGTGTGATGGTTGCCCTAATATATGTGAAATAGTTGAAATTCGTAAGAACGACAACTTGATTGCAAGATGGGGTAGTAGATGCGGAAAATGGGATTTAACAGACTGATTATTTCCAATCAGATCTAAATTTGTTTCTAAATTTCAGCTTAGAGAATTAACTACTTAGTTTTGCATAGTTTTATAAATCCTTCAATCATTTTTTTTTTCAATTGATATTATGATAGTTATTCTAACTTAATGTTACTACACTATCTAATCATTTCAAAGTGACCATAGTGTGACCAGCACTTTAAAGAAGAGTGCTCATTTAAGTTAAAGTACTAAAACAAGGTGAGAAAATTTGGATAATGAATTTATTTTCGATTTGCTTCATAAAGCAACAGAATTTGGAAGCAAAAATGGTGCGGATTTTGTAGAAGCTAGATATGACGATTTAACTTTGACAACTATTAACTATACCAATGAACAGGTCAAAGAATCATCTACAAAACAAAGAAGAGGACTTGGAGTAATGACTTATGTTAATGGTTCCCCAGGTTATTCTTTTACCCCTGATATTTCTATTGACGCTATCAGAAATACAACACTAAGGGCTTTGGGAATAGCTAAAGCTACAGATCCTCTAAATATGATGAAGGTTAGGTATGATGACAGACCAGTAATCAAGGATAAGGTTTTACCTAAGATTAAAGTCCATCCTAAAACTGTAGAATTCGATGAAAAACTAGATATGTTAAAACGAGGAGTTTCAGCTGCAAAGGAAAAAGTTGAAGCTCAATCTACTATAGGTTTGTGGGGAGAATTATGGGGTGATAAGTTATTTGTTAATTCTGAAGGTTCAGAAATTTACTGGACACCAAATCTTGTCGATTTCCGAATAACTGCAATTGCAATGACTGAAACAACACAAGCTCGTGGAGGTGATGCAATTGGCCAGTCAATAGGAATGGAACTTTTTGATAATGAAAGATATCATCCAGAGACTCTAGGTGCAAATGCAGGAACTTGGTGTAAAGAACAAACTGAAGCAGTTGCTGCACCAGCAGGAAAACAAAGAGCTCTAGTTGGACCAAGAATGGGTGGAGTTCTAGCTCATGAAAGCTTTGGTCATCTCAGTGAATCAGATTTTGTTGTAACAGGAATGTCTCCAATTGCTGACCGTTTGGGTGAACAATTAGGAAGTGAAAAAGCAACCATTATTGATGAGGGTATCACCTCTTATGGAGGTTTCTTCCTACCTTATGATGATCAGGGAACTAAAACAGGAAAAACAACTCTGATGGAAAATGGTACTCTAATTGGTTATTTACATGATAGAGGAACAGCTAATAAGATGAATACTTCAACTACTGGTAACAGTCGTGCTATCACATTTATGTTCCCTCCAATACCAAGAATGAAAAACACCTATTTTGAACCAGGTGATATAACTTTCGAAGAAGCTGCTGAACAAGTAGGAGATGGCATCTATACAGCTGGTACTTCTGGAGGTCAAGCAAATATGGATGGAACCTTTCTATTCAAATGCAGTAGAGGATATCTCATAGAAAATGGAGAGATTACTAAGCCAATAAAAGATGCTGCTCTCTCTGGACAAATATTAGATTTCATTCAACAGATTGAAGGTGTTACTAAATCAATGGAAATGTTTACTTCATATTTCGGAGGATGTGGAAAAAGTTCTCAGTATCCATTACCAGTGGGAATTGGTGGTCCTGATTTGGTTGTCAGTGAAGTTTTAGTTGGTGGTGAATAAAATGGTATTAGAGAAAATACGCTCAGAAATTTTAGAAGTAGCTGATTCAGCAATTAAGTATGCTAGAGATATGAATATACCTACTGCAGAAGCTTATGTCATTAAAAAATCTATAACAAGTATAGACTATTCCAAAGGTAAAACTGAAAGCAGAGATGGTATGGTTCAAGGTGTTGGTGTAAGAGTAGCTGACGGTAAAAAAGTTGGATTTGCTACTTGCGCTGGTTTTAGTCCAGAATCAATAAAAAATTCCTTAGAAAATGCCTATAATATTGCTAAGAATAGACCAGAAGATCCACGATTTTCAGGATTTGTATCTGATAGTAAACTAGGTATTGAAGGTGTTCTAGATCCTGAAATTCCTCAGTTAGATACTGTGGCACAAGTTGAGAAACTGAAAGGTCTTGTTGATGAATGTGATATTGATGACCAACGAATTGTAGCAACAAATCTCAGTGCTGAAGTTGAATGGGGAGGCTATGCTGTAGCCACAACAGAAGGTTGCATGGTTTCTTCAATGAACACAATTCATGTAGGTAGTGCTTATGTCGTTGCAATGGCAGAAGGTGATAGATCCACAGCTTTTGATTTCATTGTTGGAAGATCAGTACAAGATTTCTCTAACATAGGAACTAATGCTATTGATCGAGCTCTAAAACATCTAGGTTCAAAACCTATAGGAGACACTTTAAAGATTCCAACTATCTGGCATCCTTTATCAGCGTCATACTTGCTTAGTACAGCTTTGTCCACAGGTTTGAATGGAGGTACAGTTGTTGAGAAACAAAACCCATTAGGATCAAAACTCAACGAGCAAATTGCTACACCATCCTTACAACTTAATGATGATGGACAGATTCCTACTAAACCTTCAACAGCTGCTGTAGATGCAGAAGGAACAGCTATTGGTAAAAATGAAATCATCAAAGACGGAATTCTGAAGAGCTTCCTTTTTGATAATTTCTATGGACCAGCATTTGGAGCCAAAAGTACTGGAAATGCACATAGAAACGAACCTACTGAATACGAATCTATACCCACTATCGGACCAAATAAATTAATCATTGAACCAGGTCAAAAGAATCTTGAGGAACAAATATCTGATTGTGATAAAGGCATTTACATCGAAGGATTCCCCATGGGAATGGGTCATAGTAATATGATAACTGGAGATTTCTCTGTTACTGCAACAAATGCCTATCTAGTTGAAAAAGGAGAGATAGTATATCCTGTTAAACCAGTTAGTATAGCAGGTAATTTCTTCAAATCACTGATGGATATTCAAGAGATAGGTTCAGATGTAATAGATCTACCTTTCCCTCTAGAATCTACAACTCTAACAATACAAAATCATACAATAACAGGATGAAGCTATTCCTGTTTTTTCTTTATTTTTCCTTAAATATTCTTATTTTTGAAGTAAGATTTAAATGGTTTTATCATATGTTTTAAACATGGAAAATAAAAAAGTGAAATTGCTTTTATTATCACTATTGATAATTACTCCAATAATTATTACCTCACAACTGTCATTAGCTAAAAATACGCAACCGATATTTGTTCATTTATCTTGGCAGCATGATACTTCAACAACAATGACTGCTAGCTGGAAAACGTTAGATGAAGCTGAATCAAGAGTTCAATATGGTACTGATGATAGTTATGGAAATGAAGTAACAGGAGATTTAGGAAATTGGCACCATGTAGAGATAACTGGATTAACTCCAGATTCAGTTTATCACTATAGAGTAGGAGACGGCAAGGTATGGAGTGATGATTCTACATTTAAAACTGGTACAACAGGTAAACACACAAATTTCGTTACCTGGGGTGATTCAAGGCATAATCGTCTAGAGAGACAAGAAATTGTTAAAACTGTCAATCTATTGGATATGGATTATACTATATTTACTGGAGATCTTGTGGACGATGGTGATGTAGATGCTCAATGGCCACCTTGGTTTTACGATTTTTCTCCTGTACTTACTCACATACCATTTATGTCAGTAATGGGAACACATGAACAAAATCACTCAAATTACTATGATGCTTTTGCTTTTCCAGGTAAAGAAGAATATTTCTCTTTTAATTATGGTCCTATCCACTTCATATGTATTCATAGCGATCCTCCTTATTATGGTGAAACTTTTGATGAACAGATTGATTGGTTATTAGCAGATCTAGCTTTGCATCAAGATTATGATTGGAAAATAGTAGTACAGCATCGTTCAGCATATGCATCATCAAATCCCTATAAACAAGGCCTTTATGATGACCTAAAGACACTTCTTGTACCAATTTACGAGGCAAATAATATCTCGTTAGTACTCTGTGGTCATGATCATTTCTATGAAAGGTTATACAAGAACAATATAACATATATTATTACAGGTGGGGCAGGAGCTCCTCTATATGATTTTATTGATGAACATAAGATAGAAGAATCAGTTTATGGAGAATCAACTAATCATGCTGTTCTAATAGAAGTTTATGAGAATCAAATAGATCTGAGAGCTTTTAGAACCAATCAATCACTGATGGATCAATATACAATAAACAAAATCGATAAACCCGATTTAAGATGCAACACTCTACCCTTCAATAACAAGATCACTAAAGGAGAGAATCAAGAACTAGTTATTTCAATTAAAAATATTGGCGAATTGAATATTACGGAAGAAACAACAGCAAGGATTGAAATCAGTAACGGAGAAACATGGGACATTACAGTTCCAGCTCTAGATGTTTATGAAAGTGCTGAGTTTACTTATAACTGGAACGCAACTGAAAGTCTGCTTTATTCGTGGACCATAACTACCGATGTTGAGAATCAAATCGATGAGGTTGTAGAAGATAACAATCAATTAGTAATAAGATTTGATGCTACAGAGGAGACAGAGGAGACATCATTTTTTGGAAGTAAAAATTGGGGATTCTTATTAGTCTTAGGTTCTATAATGATAGTAATGGTGTTAAAGAAGAAGAAACAGAAATAATCTATTTCTTATTTTTTTATTTTTATTTTGTATCTACAAAAACAAATCTGTTTTCTTATAGTAAATAATTGAAGAGTTCTAGTCCTTGAATTCATCTAACCCATAAGCAGTTTCAATGAAATTGAGTAATTCGTTACCAAATCTAGTAGCTGGAGCTCCATCTACTGTTATGTGATCTACTTTAATGGTTAGATTTAGGAACTCTCTATTAACCAATTTTCCATCTATCAATCTTGGTTGTTCAGATATTCCACCAATGACAATATTAACAGGTGCAAAACCTAAGTTTATTCCCCAACCTTTTTTTCCATGTCCGAACATACCAATTGCTGTAACCATAACTGTACCATTGTTTTTCTTCAGGAATAAAGGATTTCTTTTTGCTCTCCCCCACAGTAGATGATATCTTACAAATTTTGGTAAAAATAAAAGGAGTTTAAGTTTCTTTTTTGGTATTGCAGTTGTCATCTCACCATCTTTTGCAGTTTGTGCTTCTCTTATCTCATTGTGAATTTCTAAAACTGTCTTTTCATTTGTTTTCCTTAGGACCAAAATTACAGGAAAAACCTTTCCATCAATGATTTTCTCTACTGGGGCAAAAACGTCAACATCATTAAAAATGAACAGTTTCTTTCGTTTTTTTACTGCATGGACTTCTTTGTGCTTACCAATTGCATGACCTATACAGTGAATGATCCAAGCTGTAAAAGAGATTCTTTCACCAGTTTTTTCCTTGTGTTTTGAGATTATTTGTCTTGCTTTTGTGACATCTATTTCAGCTAAACCAGTCATGAAGAAGTTATTAGATGACATTTCAACAAATTCAGTATTAATTACTCGTTTAAACGGTTTGACTTTGTAGTTGCCTACTTTGTCCATATCTAATCAATAAAATCCAAATTAGGTGTTTTAAAAAGTTTTATTATTTACCACTCTGGCATAGGTCTTCTCTCAGGAATCATCTCAATAGATGTGGAAAAATCATAATTTGGGTCAAAAAACAATGCGCAATAACATCTCCCATATTCTTCAATATCTGGTTGTGCATAGTCACATGGGCAAACAATATCTCTATCTATCTTCATATCTTCTTCAGAATCACGACACGGACAATTGAAATAACCAATTCTATTGAAGTTTGATGTTAATCCGTCAATGAGTAGATCGAGTGTTCCATCATCGTTTGGGTGAATAGTCCAAATTCGTTTTTCAGAAACTCTTTTGACGTAATTTAGAACATCATCTTTAGATTTAGATTTAGCCATTCCAATTCACCAATTATGCAGTTAGCTCTTTGTATTTTTCTTCACTGAAACCAGAATGAAATAGGTCCCCATTAACAATAAGAAAGGGGTATCTAACCATAACTTCATACATCTTCATTAAAGAACGTTTAAGTTCTCGCTTTTCCATTAAAGGTAGGAGATCAACATCGATATATTGGTAAGAATAGTCATTATCATTAAGCCATTTCTTGGCTTTCTGACACCATTGACAAGTGCTCAGAGCAAACATTACAATTTCCTTCTCACTCTTGTCACCTGTGACAATTGTTAGCTCCCCAGGTATTTTGATATCTTCGAATTTCATAATCGTCACTATACTTCTATTTGACTATAATTTAAATTTGTCTTTGGAACAAGAATTGAAAATACACTTGTTTTTGGATCTCTTTTACTATCTTTGTGAACAAAGTATTTTCCTGAAAAACATGTGAATTCTGTAAGATTTGTTGATTTAAGGGATATTATTTTGAAAAAAAAAAGTGAAAAAAGAAAATACATTCAAATTTTTATTTCTATGTTTTTAGGCGGATATTCTTCCTGCGTTTAAGAATAATAGCTACAAGGATAAGTGCAGGAATAACCAGTGTATATTCATAATCTGTTCTTTCCATATTTTCATTTAATGGGTAACGATCAGTAGATTCAGCATCGCCATCTATAAGATAAGATTTCTTTTCGTACAAATCATTCCAATAGTTTCCTTCTTTAGTTTC
>JAEOTK010000285.1 GCA_016839875.1 Candidatus Heimdallarchaeota archaeon | reverse complement strand
GTATTTATTTCTTCATCATCACATTTCTGAATACTCATAAATCTAAAACCTCCTTTGTTTGACCAACTTCACCGTACAGAGCTTCTGCTACAGTAAGTGCATTTATTTCGACTGGACAGTATTCAACACATCTCCCACAACCTACACAACTGGGTTGTCCCCATTTACCAATGTATTCTTGTAATTTATGAGTATAATAGAGTTTGATTCTGTCAGTTCGTTTAGGTCTGAAATCATGCCCTCCTGCTACTAGAGAATAGTAAGGAAGCATGCAACTATCCATCATTCTTTCGCGTATTCCTTCTTCTGCAGACATCATTAATTTGTCATCTACATTGAAGCAATTACATGTAGGACAAACCATACTACAAGTTCCACAAGAAAGACATTTATCTCCAAATTGATCCCATACTTCACTGTCATAGTTTAGTGACATTATATCTGCAAGATATTTGAAATATGGAATATCTGATCTAAATCTTTGAGATCTTATTTGTTGCCAGATAACATATTCTTGAATTACTTCATCAGTAATATTTTCATCCATTAAGTCTTCAGCTGCAATTGCAAGATCAAGACCTTCATCTGTACCTACCCAAACAAGATAATATCCATTTAAGCTAGTAAAGAACAGGTCAAACCCATCCTCAACCATGTCAGTTCCTGTTGAATGACAGAAACATTTGTCGTCTGGGAAACAGGAATGACCAATGATAATTAGATTGTTTCTTCTTTTTGCGTAGTAAGGATCTTTGATATTCCCTAAAAATAATCGATCTAAAATTTTCACTCCATGAATGTCGCATGGATGAGCTCCTATAACGATGTTTGTCTCATCTTCAGGTAATATCTCTTCGATACCATCTTTGGAATACTTATTTGTTGTATATCTAGGTGGAGTTAGGAATTTCTTTAATGCAATTTGAGTACGTTGATAATCAAAATCAAGTTGAGAAAAATCATCAATTTCTTCAAAAGAATGTCTTTCTTTTTTCTTTACAGGTCCATATAATTTACCTTTATTTTTTATAATCTCGATAAATTCTGGAAACCTTTCTTTCGACATCTTATAGGTCTTCATTTTCACGCGAAATTTAGAACTTCTATTTATAAGGGATTCTAAAGGTTAGTATATAATATTAAAGATAAAAATATTTCAAGGAACACTTAATTAAAAGGATTATTGAAATAATCATACATATCCTACATACATATTTTATTCTCTTTTTCGTAAGAAAGGTTTAAAAGTTTGAAGAAAAGAAGCACTTGAAAACAGAATAGACCGATGCTTCTTTAAGCATCCCCTATAATATCTTAGCTATTTATAGATTAGTGTAGAGTATAATACAACACGCCCTAGTTGAACTTTAAAACGCTTCTGACTAAAACACAAGTTTCTTCGAGGTAGAAGAATGAGTGAAAAACAAAATGAATCGAATTCAGAAGCTGCTAGCAGCACTAAGTTACAGTTTGCATTCTATTGGGCAGCAAGCTGTGGTGGGTGTGAAATTGCAGTTTTGGATATAAATGAAAAAATATTAGATGTTGTTGCAGCTGCAGACATTCTTTTTTGGCCTGTAGCTATTGACACAAAATATAGTGATGTAGAAGAAATGGAAGATAACCACATTGATGTTTGCTTCTTTAATGGTTCCATAAGAACATCAGAGCAAGAACATTTAGCTCATCTGTTACGTCAAAAATCAAAAGTTTTGGTAGCTTTTG
Source organism: Candidatus Heimdallarchaeota archaeon (assembly GCA_016839875.1). Next base: position 10,072 of record JAEOTK010000285.1, on the reverse strand, counting down.
GAGCATGTGCAGTTAATGGAGGAATTCCAGGTTTAGCTAATCTTGCTAATAGAGAAGAAATCTTCAATGTTGCCTATATAGAAAATCCTTCGACTAATAATCCAGAAAAAATAACTCCACAAACATCTGTTGAAGTAAAAGAAGGTACACTTACTCTTCCTGAATTTTATGATGTAGTTAAGAGCTTAGATCAAGTTGTAGATGTTGATTATTATCTTCCTGGATGTCCACCTCATCCTCAAATGATATTGACAGCTGCAGGAGCTATTATTGAAGGGAATCTCCCTCCTAAAGGATCAATAATTGCACCTGTTAAATCTGTATGTGATGAGTGTAGATTTGAGAAATCAGATAAGAAGATAAAAGAAATCAAAAGGATCTATGAGCTAGAAGTTATTGAAGAAAAATGTCTTCTCGAGCAAGGAGTTATTTGTTTAGGACCTGCTACTCGAGGAGGGTGTGAAGGTCAATGTATGGAAGCAAATATGCCTTGCACTGGTTGTGGAGGACCTACTCCAAATGTTGTAGAACAAGGTGCTAGTATGATGTCAGCTCTTGCTTCAATTTTAGGTCTTGAAGATGAAGAAACTATGTCTGAAGAAGAGATAGAGAAACTGATTGATTCAATTGTAGACCCAGTAGGGACTTTTTACAAATATAGTATTCCTACATCAATGATTAACAAAAAGGTGAGAAGATGAAAACAATAACAATAGATCCAATAACCAGATTAGAAGGTCATGGTAAAATTGTAATTTTCTTGAATGATGATGGTAATGTCGATAATGCTTATCTCCAAATTCCAGAGTTAAGAGGTTTTGAGAGATTCGCAGAAGGTAGGAGAGCTGAAGATATGCCACAAATCACTTCAAGAATATGTGGTGTATGTCCAGTTGCTCATCATTTTGCAGCTACTAAAGCTCTTGATCGAGCATTTAATGTTGACCCACCTCCTGTTGCAAAGAAGCTTCGGGAGTTAATGTATGCAGGATACTTCATTTATGATCACATATTGCACTTCTATTATCTTGGTGGTCCTGACTTTGTTGTAGGACCAGATGCTCCAGCTGCAAAAAGAAACATTCTAGGAGTTATCGAAAAAGCTGGTCTAGACGTTGCAGGAGAAGTAATAAAGCATCGAGCATATGGTCAGAAAATTACAGCTATCCTTGGAGGAAAAGCTACTCATCCAGTTTGTGGTCTACCAGGTGGTGTGTCTAAAGCTCTTTCAGAAGAGGAAGTAGATGACATCAAGAAAATGGTTGACTCCTGTGTAGAATTTGCTCAATTCTCTTTGAAATTATTTGACGATATTGTTCTAAAAAATGAAGATTACGTAAATCTAATAGTGAGTGATCCCTATAAGCTTAACACCTACAACATGGGATTAGTTGATGAAAACAACCATGTTAATTTCTATGATGGATTAATTAGAGTAACTGACACAAACGCAAAAGAATTCCTGAAGTTTGATGTAAATGATTATTTCGAACATATTGTTGAACATGTTGAAAAATGGAGTTACATCAAGTTCCCATACCTAAAGAGTGTAGGGTGGAAAGGTTTTGTAGATGGACAAGATAATGGTGTTTATCGAGTAGGTCCTTTGGGAAGATTAAATGCAGCTGAAGGAATGGCTACTCCATTAGCAAATGATGAGTACAAAAGAATGTATGAAACACTTGGAGGTAGACCTGTTAATACTACTTTAGCATTTCATTGGGCAAGACTGATTGAGCTTCTTTATGCAACGGAAAGAGCTAAAGAATTAATTAATGAACCAGATATAACTTCAAAAGAAATTCGCAATCCTGTAGGTGAACCTGGAGAAGGAATCGGTGTAACAGAAGCTGCAAGAGGGACTCTAATTCATCATTACAAACTTGATGAAAAAGGTTTAGTCAAAAAAGCAAATCTGATTGTTGCAACAACAAATAATTCTGCTGCTATCAGTATGTCGATAAGAGATGCTGCAAAGGGATTGATAAAGGGAGGAGAGGTCAATAGTGGTCTTTTAAACATGGTAGAAATGGCTTTTCGAGCATATGACCCATGCTTTGCTTGTGCTACACATTCATTGCCAGGCAAGATGCCACTTAAAGTTGAAATTTATGATAAAAATGAGAGGTTGATTAAAACAATTAAGCAAAATATGTGAAATCAGGAGGAAAAAAAATGAGTGAACAAACAACAGAATTTGAACCAAACATCATTGGTTTTCTTTGCAACTGGTGTAGCTATGCCGGTGCAGATTTAGCTGGAACTAGCAGGATTCAATACCCTCCAAATATCAAAATTATAAGGGTTATGTGCTCTGGAAGAGTTAATCCTATGTTCGTAGTTAATTCATTACAACAAGGTGCAGATGGCGTTTTAATTGGGGGTTGTCATCCTGGAGATTGCCATTATCAACAAGGGAATTTTTTGGCTAGAAGAAGAATGTCCATACTAAAGAATTTGTTAGAATTTATGGGAATTGAGCCAGATAGAGTCCGAATGACTTGGGTGTCTGCAGCTGAAGGAAAGAAATTCGCAGAGGTTGTAAAAGAAGTGACAGAAGATATTCGAAAACTTGGACCAATGAAGAAGATAAAGAGGGTGAATGTATGGTAGATCAGAAATTACTAATTGAAGAAGCTAAGAAAATCATAGCTCAAGAAGATGTAAAGTATGTCATTGGTTACAAAAAAGGTACATATGGTTTTACTATAAGTCCCTCGTATGCTTATACACCAGAATATGCTGAGAATTTCATATATAATCCTCTTTGTGCTAAAAACCTGGCATCTTATCCAATACTAGAAGAGAAATTACCTCTTGGAAGGGAGGAAAAGGAGGATATTAGAAAAATAGGGATTGTTGCTAAAGGTTGTGATGCACGATCTCTTATACAAGTCATGCAAGAAAAGGGATTGAAGCGTGAAAGTATTGTTATCATTGGTATTCCTTGTACCGGTGTCATTGATCCTAAGAAAATCAAAAAGAAATTCCCTAATGCAAGAGGTGAAACCGATGTTGTGGAGGAAGGTGACACTTATCTAATTACATTCAGCGGAGAAACTCATAAAGTTCCTAAAGATGAGCTTCTTTCAGAAATTTGTAGAAGCTGTGAATCACCAACTCCACCAATGTATGATGTACTTATAGGGGAAGAAATTGAAGCTCCTGAAATGGAAGAATACAAGAATCTTAAGGAATTGGAGGAGCAAAGTATTAGTGACAAATGGGAATACTGGGAAAAACACTTCGAACGATGTATTCGTTGTTATGCATGCAGAGAAGCATGTCCATTATGCTATTGTAAGGAATGTATGGTTGACTTGCTAAATCCTCAGTGGGTAAGGAGATCTGTCAATGTTTCAGAAAATACAGCTTGGAATATAATGAGAGCCTTTCATCTAGCTGGAAGATGTGTAGGTTGTGGTGAATGTGAAAGAGCATGTCCTGTAAATATCCCATTAATGGAATTGAACAAGAAATTAGCAAAGGATGTTAAAGAATTGTTTGAATATACATCTGGAATTGATGTCGAGGAAAAACCTTTGTTTGGTACGTTTAGACCAGACGATCCTGAGGAGTTTATTTTGTGAGGTGAAATCATGGATAATTTAGTTATAAAATCGGAAAAATTACCAGAAATGATTGAGAAGATTACTAAAGAATATAGAGTGTTTGCACCAGTAGAAGAGAATGATTATTCAACTTTTATACAAATTGAAAAAGCAGAAGAAATGAATCTAGAATATCTTTTACCTCGTGTTCCAACAAAATCTATTTTCTTTAAACAAACAGAAACTCTATTTAAGTTTAAACCTGGAAGAAAAGGAGATATTAAACCTATAGAGTTACCAAATGAAGAAAATGTGATTTTTGGGATTAGACCTTGTGACGCAAGAAGTTTCACGATGTTAGATCCAGTTTTTCAAGGAGATTTCAAAGACCCATTCTATAATTCAAAAAGAGACAAAGCAATATTTATTGGTCTAAGTTGTAATCAACCTGAAATAAACTGTTTCTGTACATCATTTGATGATAGTCCAACTTCTTCAAAAAATGTTGATATTCTCTTTACTGATATTGGTGAAAAATATCATGTTGAAGTAGTAACAGAAAAGGGAGAAAAACTTATTGGCAAAATTAAATCTTTATTTGATTCTGCATCAAAGGGTGATGAGGAAGCTAAAAAGAAAGTTGAGGAAGAAGCTAATAAATTGATTACAAGAAAAATGGAATTAGAAGGAATTGTACTTAAGCTAGACAAGATGTTTGATCATGAACTATGGCACAATACAGCTTTCAAGTGTATTGGGTGTGGAATTTGTACATATCTTTGTCCAACTTGTCATTGTTTTGATATGCAAGACGAGAGTACATTGAAAGAAGGAGCTAGAATTAGAGTATGGGATTCTTGTATGTATCCTGAATACACAAACCATGCTTCTGGACACAATCCAAGACCTGCTAGAATGAACAGAGTAAGAAATCGTGTTTATCATAAATTCAGTTATTTCCCCAAGAATTCTGATGTTACAGCTTGTACGGGTTGTGGAAGATGTATCGATTATTGTCCAGTTAACATTGACATAATCGATGTTATAAGAAAGGTAGGTGAAACATGATGACAACTGCAGAAAATCCATATATTCCTTGGTTAGCTACCATTGAAAGTGTAAAGGAGGAAGCTACTAGTGAGAGACCGATTAAGACTTTCAGGTTAGTTATTAAAGATGAAAAAGTGCGAAAGAATTTCACATTTATTCCAGGTCAATGCGTTATGGTGAGTCTTCTAGGATTTGGTGAATGTTTCTTTGCGATATCCTCTTCACCAACACAAAAAGAATACATCGAAGTGAGTGTTCTAAAACTAGGTAAAGTAACATCAGCATTACATGAATCTGATGTAGGAGATACAGTAGGAGTCAGAGGACCTTATGGAAATAATTTTGATGTAAAGGGATGGGAAGGAAAGAATATCCTCTTCATAGGAGGAGGTATAGGACAAGCTCCACTTCGTTCCTTAATCAACTACACCATTGATAATCGAGACAAATACAAAAATCTGGATATAATCTATGGAGCAAGAACAACAAAAGATCTTTGCTATATGGATGAACTGAAAGAATTAGGTGCTAAAGATGATGTGAATGTTCATCTTTCAATAGACGTCGAGGAAGAAGGATGGGAAGAGTTTGTAGGATTTGTTCCAACCAATTTGATGAGATTGAGTCCATCTCCTGAAAATACAATAGCAATAACTTGTGGTCCTCCAATAATGATAAAATTTGTTCTAGAAAATCTCGAAAAACTTGGTTTTACTGAGGATCAAGTCTACACAACACTTGAGATGAGAATGAAGTGTGGAATTGGAATCTGTGGAAGATGTAATATTGGAAACTTCTACGTCTGTAAAGATGGTCCCGTTTTTTCATATAAACAGCTTAAGGGATTAGAAGGAGATATGTAACAGGATGTGACATCGTGAAAATAGGCGTTTATGTATGTGAATGTGGAATTAACATAGCTGCTACAGTTGATGTGGCAAAAGTTGTTGAAAATATACAAGCACTACCAAATGTAGAAATTAGTAGATTAAACAAATATACATGTTCAGATCCAGGTCAAGAGAGCATAAGAAAAGACATCAAAGAACTAGATTTAGATAGAGTCGTTGTTGCTTCTTGTTCTCCTAGGATGCATGAACCAACTTTTCGAAATGTTGTTGAAGAGACAGGAATCAATCCTTATTGTTTTGAGATGGTTAATATCAGAGAACATGTTTCATGGGTTCATAGTGATAAAGAAAAAGCTACTGAAAAAGCTACAGAATTAATTGCTGGAGCTGTTGCAAGGGCAGAATTTCTTGAACCTCTTGAAAGAAAAGAAGTAAGTGTGATTCCAAAAGCATTAGTAGTTGGCGGTGGAATTTCAGGAATTCAAACTGCTCTAGAAATCGCAAATGATGGCTTCAAAACTTACTTGGTTGAGAAAAGTCCAAGCATTGGAGGTCGAATGGCTCAACTAGATAAAACCTTTCCAACATTAGATTGTTCAGCTTGTATTCTTACACCAAAAATGGTAGATGCGAATAGACATCCTAACATTGAACTACTTACTTATTCAGAAATTGAAGAGGTAAATGGATACATTGGTAACTTCGAAGTGAAAATAAAGAAGAAACCTAGATACGTTGATGTTGAGAAATGTGTTGGTTGTGGTTTGTGTGCAGAAGCTTGTCGTCATAAAGGTAGAGTATTAAACGAGTTTGATGAAAATTTGAGTAAAAGAAGCTCAATTTATGTTCCATTTCCACAAGCTGTTCCTTTGAAATATACAATTGATCCGAACCGCTGTAACATGCTTAGATTTGGTAAATGTGGAGATGAATTATTGTGTGTTGCAGCATGTGAACAGAATGCGATAGATTTCGATCAAAAAGAGGAGTTTATTGACATTGAAGTAGGAACAATTATTGTAGCTACTGGGTTTGATAATTTCAATCCTGAGGAAACTCCAGAATATGGTTATGGTAAATATCCAAACGTAATAACTGGTATGGAATTTGAGAGACTTGTGAATGCTTCAGGACCAACTGAAGGTCATCTTGAAGTTAATGGTAAAGAACCTGAAAAAGTTGTTTTCATTCAGTGTGTTGGTTCAAGAGATAAAGAAGGAAACACATACTGCTCAAGAGTATGTTGTATGTATACTGCAAAGCAAGCACATATGGTAAGAGATAAGTTTCCTGACTCAGAGATTGTTGTTTATAATACAGATGTTAGAGCTTATGGTAAAGGATTTGAAGAATTTTATAATCGTGTATTGGATGAAGATGTTGAATATAGACGCAGGGAACTAGAAGATCCTATACACGTTCTAGAGAATGGAGAAGGCGTTGTTGTCAAAGCTGAGGGTCATCCTGATATTGAAGCTGATCTTGTAGTTTTGGCAACAGGACTTATTCCAAAAGCTGATGCAAAGGAGATGGCAAGAAAACTGAATATTAGTGTTAGTTCAGATGGTTTCTTCTTAGAAGCTCATCCAAAATTACGACCTATAGATACTTTTACTGATGGAATATTTTTAGCTGGATGTTGCCAAAGTCCTAAAGATATTCCTGATTCAGTTGCACAAGCAAGTGGTGCAGCAGTAAGAGCTGCAGCTCCTCTTGCACAAGGTAAAGTGATTGTTGAAGCAATATCAGCTGTTATAGATGAAGATCTATGTAGTGGTTGTAGAATATGTGAAAGCTTATGCTCTTTCTCCGCTTTGGAATTTGCAAGTGAAGATAAGATCATGAAAATTAATGATGTCATGTGCAAAGGTTGTGGGTCATGCGCTGCAGCTTGTCCAACGGGTGCTATCACTATGAAACATTATAGTAACAAACAAGTTCTTGCACAAATAGGAGGAATTCTTTCTAAATAAAGGTGATAAGAAATGAAAATAGGAGTATATGTTTGTGAATGTGGGATCAACATAGGAGCTACAGTTAATGTTGAAAAAGTAGCAGAAGAAGCAAAAGATTTCCCTAATGTAGCAGTGAGTAGATTCTACAAATATATGTGCTCAGATCCTGGTCAAGAGTTGATTAAGACAGATATAGATGAACTAGATCTTGATAAGATTATAGTAGCTTCTTGTTCTCCTCGAATGCACGAACCAACATTTAGAGCAGTACTTGAAGATAAAGGATTGAATCCTTATTGTTTAGAAATGGTGAATATTCGAGAACAAGTTTCTTGGGTTCATAAAGATATAGAAATGGGAACAGAGAAGGCTACTGCATTAGTGAAAGCAGCTGTTGTTCGAGCTCCCCTTATGCAACCTTTAGAAAAGAAATCTGTTGGAGTTACACATGAAGCTTTGGTGATAGGCGGTGGTATAGCAGGTATTCAAGCAGCTTTAGATATTGGTAATATGGGTTTCAAAACATATCTTGTTGAAAAAACACCTAGTATCGGTGGTAAAATGGCTCAACTAGATAAAACCTTTCCAACATTAGATTGTTCAGCTTGCATTCTAACACCAAAAATGGTGGACATAAATAGACATCCTAACATCGAACTTCTAACATACTCTGAAATTCAAGAAGTGGAAGGGTATGTTGGTAATTTTGAAGTGAAAGTACGTAAGAAACCTAGGTTTATTGATATGACTAAATGTACTGCCTGTGGTGATTGTGTTGAAAACTGTCCTGTTGTTGAATCAGATGAATATAATGCAGGAATTTCTACTAGAAAAGCGATTTACATACCCTTCCCTCAAGCTGTTCCACAGAAATATACAATCGAAAAATTGGATGAGTATTCTCCATGTAAAGTAACATGTCCTGCAAACAACAATGCACAAGGTTATGTTCAATTAATTGGTATTGGAAAATACAAGGAAGCTTTAGAAGTCATAAGAGATAAAAATCCATTTCCATCAGTTTGTGGAAGAGTTTGTCATCATCCTTGTGAAGAAGTGTGTAAGAGAGCTGATATTGATGAGCCTATATCTATTATGCAACTCAAGAGATTTGCAGCTGACTATAATAGGATGAACAATGAACCTCCACCAGAAAAAATCACTCCAACCAAAGAAGAAAAGGTTGCAGTAGTAGGTGCAGGTCCTTCTGGATTATCTTGCGCAATGCACTTACTACAAGAAGGATATTCTGTAACTGTATATGATGAAGCAGAAGTTCCGGGAGGAATTATGACAAGTTGTTTACCATCATATCGTTTACCTGTAGATATTGCACTATATGATATTCAAAGATTGTTTGATCAAGGAATTGAATATATCAACAAAACTAAAATTGGAAAAGATATTTCTCTTGATGAACTAAAAGAAAAATACGATGCAGTTTATGTAGGAATAGGAGCTCAATTACCTGCTCATCTCACAGTTGATGGAGGAGAAGATGTAGAAACAATCGAAGGTTTAACATTCTTAAAAGCAGCTAAAATAAGTGAAAAAATTCCTGGCTTTGGAGAAAAGATTATCGTTGTTGGCGGTGGAAATGTCGCAATGGATGCTGCAAAAGTTGCTCTGAGAGTTGGTGGAAAAGAAGTTCATGTTGTATGTCTTGAAACCCGAGATCTTGCTCTAAAAGATAGGATGCCAGCTGATGTTTGGGAAATTGAAGAAGCTGAAGAAGAAGGAGTAATCTTCTGGAATGAACTAGGACCTAAGAAAATTCTCAGTTCTAAAGGTAAGGTTACAGGTTTGGAAACAATGGTCTGTGAATCTGTCTATGAAGAGGATGGCACATTTCAACCAGAATTTTGTGATGATACACCTGCACCAACAATTAAAGGAGATACAATAATATTAGCAATAGGGCAAAAACCAGATTTAACAGGATTTGAATCTATCGAAACCAATCCTGGAGGAAGAACTTTCAAAATAGATCCTATCACATTTGAAACAAGTATATCTGGAGTGTTTGCAGCTGGTGACATCGTTCCAGGAATACCATCTGTTGTTAGTGCTATTGGAACAGGTAGAGAAGCAGCTATATCCATAGATAGATACTTCAGAAAAGTAGACATGAAAGAGGGACGTGAGGAGGATATAACAAAGATAGATATTGTAAGACTAGATAAAGAGAAAAGACCAAGAATGAAGATGAAGAGAGCTCCTGTAGAAGAGAGAATCAAAGACTTCAGAGAAATTGATCTTGGTTATACCGAAGATGAAGCTGTGGCTGAAGCATTACGATGTATTTCTTGTTCTGTATGCTCAGAGTGTATGCAATGTGTTGAAACTTGTGAAGCAGAAGCTATCGACCATGAACAGATAGAAGAGATAATAGATCTGAATGTAGGAGCTATAGTTGTTGCTACAGGATTCGAAAACTTTGATCCAATAGAGACACCTGAATATGGATACGAAAAGTATCCTAATGTAATCTCTGCAATGGAGTTTGAAAGATTAGTTTCAGCTTCTGGGCCTACTGGTGGAAAGATAAAAATCAATGGTAAAGAACCAGAAAAAGTGGTTTTCATTCAATGTGTAGGTTCAAGAGATAAAGATAGACATGAGTACTGTTCTAGAGTTTGTTGTATGTATACTGCAAAACAGAGTC
>JAEOTK010000284.1 GCA_016839875.1 Candidatus Heimdallarchaeota archaeon | reverse complement strand
CAAACTTAGATACAGTATAACTTATTCCAAGGAAATGATGAGTAATTCTGTTTTTCAGAAAATCAATATCTATCTCCCAATCGAGTTCCTTACTCTCTTCTACTAATTCTTTTAGAACTCCTTCAGGATCATATAGAATCTCAATATATGCTCTATCAGGTCTTGCATCTAAAGGCAAATTACCATAAATAAAATCTACTTTAACTTCTTCATGCTCGTAGAAAACTACAAGCATTTTATCGCTGACAGGAGGAACAGCTGCACACTTGATTTCGCCTACTTGTTCAGCAATTTTATACCTGTCGTCTACAAGACTTTTCAGATGCTCTTCTGAGCACAATATAGTCAGATCTATATCTGAATATTCATCCGCAAAGGGAGAACCTCCTAAGTATAGAGCTTTTACTCTAGGGTCTTTGCTTAATATTTCACATGCTCGAGTTGTTAGAGATTGATGTTTTGGAAGGTCTTTGAATTTTAGAGTTTGGAACATATACCCTAGTTCTGAAGAAGCCTAAATAAATCTTTCATCAAAAATTATTGACTAGAAAACATCACAATCCGAGTATTTCTTTCTTCTTTCTCTCATAATATTCTAACATGTTTTTAGCATATTCTTCAGGGAATATACCCAACTCTTGGAATTTAGCTTTCAAGAAACGATCTATATATTCAAAAAATGCGTCCATTGCCTTGAATAAATTTTCTCTTGTAAGTTCAGTAATTAGAGTCTTATTGAGTACAGCTAATCGTTCTTCATCTAGATTTTTTTCTACATACCGATAATCTCTTAATTTTCTTTGAGCAAAAGTATCTTCAAAATATACCATTCCTCGTCTGTAAAGATCTAATACGTGAAATACAGCCCAAAATGAACCTCGATAGATTTTTTTGCAAGTAAAATTAAGCCCTAAGTAAGTTTCTTTTATTCTATTTTCCAGGTCTTTTTTATCGATTTCAACAGTAAGTTTTGGTGCTGATTTAACCATTTTTTCTAGGTGTCCTTCTGGGTCATAGAGTATATCTACAGGGTACTCATATGGGTTTCCATCCTTATAAATAACAACAAAATCAATATCTATTTGGATTTCTTCCGGATCGAAAATTGCTAGATACATATCTCCATACCATGTCTCAGCTTTAATATCACCAATTCTCTGTGTTATCTCCGCTACTTCTTTCACGTAGCTCAATATATCCTCCCAATTTCTGAAAAATAAGCTAATATCAATGTCAGAATATTCATCCGCATCTTGTGAGCCATGAACATATAGTCCTATAACTCTAGGATCTTCTGTATAAACTTTAACAGCTCGATCAAGAAGTGACTGATGTTTAGGTAAATTGGCAAATTTCTCAATAGTGTACATACTCTTTAGAAGAAATTAGTGTAAATAAATGTTGTTTCTCTTTCTTCTTTGAGAAATATTAATATCTTAAGTATGTTTCAAATGTATGTTGAGTATAATGTCAGAGGTATATATCTCGGTTGATAAGTTGTACAATTTCATGAAAGATGTATTCATGGGTTTAGGATATCCTGAAGAAGAAGCAAAGATAAGTGCTGCTGTCTTAATTGAATCAGATTTGAGGGGGATACATTCTCATGGAGTTCAAAGATTACACTATTATTATGTTAGAGTTAAGAGTGGTCAACATCTTGTCAATAAATACGAAATAATCAAAGATGAACTTGCTACAGCAGTAATTGATGGAAATCATGGTAATGGACACTACATCTCTTACAAAGCAATGCGAATGGCAATTGAAAAAGCTAAAATATATGGAATAGGGATGGTAGTTGTTAGGAACAGTACTCATTATGGGATAGCTGGTTACTATCCTCTAATGGCCATAAAGGAAGGTTGTTTGGGGATTACAGGAACAAATGCTAGACCAGCTGTAGCACCAACTTTTGGAGGAGAACCTATGTATGGAACTAATCCTATAACTTTCGGTTTTCCAACTGATGAAGAGTTTCCATTTGTATTAGATTGTGCAACATCCATAATTCAAAGAGGAAAAGTTGAGATTGCAGCACGAGATGGAACACCCTTACCTGAAGGAACAGTCATTGATAGAGAGACAGGGAAGATAAGAACAGATGCAGAGCAATTGCTGAAAGATTTTGTGGATTACAAAGCCGCTCTCCTACCTCTTGGTGGTGCTGGAGAAGATTTGTCAGGGTACAAGGGATATGGATATGCAACAGTAGTTGAGATACTCTCTGCTGCTCTTCAAGATGGTGCTTTTCTCAAAAATCTTTCAGGTTTTGATGAAGAGGGGAACAAAGCTCATTTTTGTGTAGGACATTTCTTTATTGCAATAGATCCAGAACATTTTCTAGGATTAGAGACTTTCAAAAGTGTTGCAGGATCCATATGCAGAGGGCTTAGAAACTCTGATAAAATTCCAGATGCAATAAGAATTTACACTGCAGGTGAAAAGGAATATGAAGCAGAAATAGCGGTTCAAGAAAACGGTGTCCCTGTAAGTAAAAGTATCCAAAAAGATATTTTGCTAATGAAAGAAGAATTAGGATTAACTCAACATCAATTCGATTTTGAATAGTCGTTAATGGATTTATTCAAGTTCTGGTTCTCCATGTCTAACTAGAACTAGTTCCTTCATTTAGCTCACTAATTCTAATCTTCTATTAGCTCTTCTGGAGGTACAAAGGGGAAAACTCTTCTTACAAGATCTGAAGCTTCACTAAATCTCCCTACTGCTCCATCAAATTGCTCAATAAATTTTCTGAATTTATCGTAAAAGCTTTCGGTAAATTGTCGTGCAGCTGTTTGTAGAATGAATGAATCACTGTCACAAACGATAATAGTGGAGATATTTCTTGCCTTATTTTCAACAACTAACAGTTTTTTATCTCTAAAACTAATTTTTCTTAAGTCTGTTTTAGCTCCTGTGGTTTCAGAAATCAGAGATCTCAATGCAGTAATTATTCCAGAAAATAAGGTATCTTGGCTAAGTTCTGGCTCTTCAGATCCAACTCTAACTGAATATAGTAAAAGCCCTGCATCATTGAATATGAGTATTTTGTTGATTTTCGTTGGTAACAAATAGACATAGAAGGGATTTGCAATGAATGCGATTGCTAGAATTCCAAAGGTTATAGTAAAGGGAATTGCTCCATAGAAAGATAAGTGTGGATTAAGTAGTATCAACCATCTTTCAAAGATTTTAATGGTAGCAAAGAACAATCCAATTCCAAATGCAATAGCCATCATCAAACTTATTCTTCTCAATTTCTTATATTCCACTTTCCGCACATCTTGGATAAAGATGTAGAACGTTTCAGCAAGAACAAATGCCTGCAGTACATTGAGTAAGATTCTTGAACTTCTGTACTCCGGAAGTACGGTAGATTCAAGCCCGAAAGTTAATTCGATGAAATAGACGGCTATATACCCTCCTAATAGAACAGAAGCTAATCCAAGTAGAATAGAATTAGGTTTTTCCCCTCTTATGAATTCCAGATAGAGGAACAACCCAAATAATGCTAAACCTGATGGGATCATATGAATTTCTTGAATTGTGCTGTCACTCGCAATTCTTCCATTTTGTGTAGGGAAGAATATTGCTATCTCAATCAAAGCTTGCAGAACAATGAATGAGAAGAGAGAAATGAACCACGT
>JAEOTK010000283.1 GCA_016839875.1 Candidatus Heimdallarchaeota archaeon | reverse complement strand
GCCCTCAATATATTATAACATTTTTTGCAACAAATTCATTAGGGGCAATCTTTACAGCAATTAGCTCTCTCTATACAGCTAAGGAAATTAGGTATCAACTCCAAGACAGTGAAGCAAAGATATTAGTAACTATGGACCTATTCTTAGATAAAGTACGAGAAGTACAAGATGAAACAAAACTAGAACATGTAGTTGTTTCTTCTGTTGGAGATGAATTACCTGGAATAACAGCATTCCTTTACAAAAATATCATTGGAAGAAAGAATCCAAAAGTGAAGGATGAGCTTAAATACAAAGATTTGTTGAAGAAAGGAGAAAATAAAAGAATCGTTACGAAAGTAGATGTTAAAGAAGATGCAGCAGTATTTCAATACACTGGCGGGACAACTGGTGTGATGAAAGGAGCGATGCTAACAAACTACAATCTAATGGCTCAAGCTTCAACCTTACCTTATTGGGATCTTTGGTTACCTGAAAGACCTAAAGGACAATACAAAATCTCTGGTTGTCTTCCTATGTCCCATATTTTTGGTTTTTCAACCTCTTTCTTATGGACTGTTGCTACTGGAGGTTTACTATATTTAATTCCAGATCCTAGACAACTGGAGGAAGTGATGGCTAGCGTTTCAAAACATGGTATTCATTTCATGTTTGCTGTTCCAGTTCTATATCAGAAAATTGCTGAACATCCAAACATAGACAAATTCGATTTATCATCACTTTACTTGTGTATTTCAGGTGGTGAAGCTTTACCTCTTACAACCTCTGAGAAGTTTGAAGCAGTATCGAATTGCATATTGGTAGAAGGTTACGGTTTATCTGAATCATCTCCAGTTACTCATGTTAATCCAGCTACATCAGAATTGAAAAAAGTTGGAACTATTGGCATTCCAATTCCTAATACTCTAGCAATGATTGTCGATATGGATACTCAAGAAGAAATTGCAGAATATGGTAAAGAAGGAGAACTTTGGGTGAGATCTCCCAGTGTAATGAAAGGGTACTGGAATAATAAAGAAGCTACTGACAACTCTTTAGTTAAAGGATGGTTAAGAACAGGTGATATTGCTAAGATGGATGATAAAGGATACTTTTCTATCGTTGATCGAGCCAAAGATATGATAATCATCAGTGGTTTCAAGGTTTGGCCTAATGAAGTCGAAGATGTTCTGTATGCTCATCCTGATATCAATGGAGCTGGTGTTATTCAAGTTAAAACTGAAACAGGGGAACAAGTCAAAGCAGTTATTGTAGCTGAATCTGGAAGTAAAGAACTCTCACTTAAAGAAGTCAGAGATTACTGTAAGAAACAAATGGCACCTTACAAAGTTCCTACAATTATCGAATACAGAGATGAATTACCCAGATCTACTGTAGGTAAAGTTCTTAGGAAAGATTTACGAGCAGAAGATGTTGTAACTCAACCTCTAGATGTAACAGAAGAAGTAACACCTAAACAATAGTTTAGAAATTACTCTCTATTCTTTTTTTATCTTCTTTTTCAAGCTCATTAAAATCTAGTTGATCCTTATTGAGCCCTTTCCAAAAAATACATTTTTCATGGTGCCAACGATAGTTTAGATGATCTTCATAATAATGAGGTTCCCCTAGTCTCACAGTCCCTTTTTCGATGTTTAAACCACATGTTCTACACTTTGCTCTACTACTTTTAGCATATTCAATTTTCCACTTTTCCTTTGTCAAACCATAAGCAATGACTTTCTCTGTCTCATTCCCCATTATTTCTTGAATTTTTTCTGATGGATTCAAACCTCCGAGCATTTCAGAAGTTATTTTCAAATGAAACGTATCATAGTTAGACATCACAAAAGCCAATTGTGCGGGTTTATCTTTCTTCAATTCTTTTTCCACTTTTACTCTAGGGGGTAGAGTATTTTTAGAAAGAATGTACTTCGAACAAGCTTCTGACATTATTTTACTAATTCCTCTCTTGTCGTTTGTAACGTATTTATTCTTGTCCACCATTCCATAAGAAGTACTAGTAACAGTTCTATCTATATCTTCAATATATTCTCTCTCTTTCACTATAACAAAAGAACCGTCAGGAATATCTTCTTCAATATTGTAAATTCCGAACGTTTCTGGATCAACATAATGTCCCCATTCATTCTCTGAATCTAATTCTAGTTTCATAATGCTCAACTGATGCAGTAGACTATTTACTATATAAAAAATTCTGTGATAAAATAATATCTAGCTATGAAAGATCTGGTAGTTAATTATCCACCAGGTGTTCCTTTAGAGAATGAATCAGCCCAGATATACTCCCAAATATCCTCCTCGATTAGGGTTTCTTTTTCAACTATTGTTTTATGTATCCATCTGAGAAGTTCATGATGTCTAATCTCATCTTCGCGAATCATCTTGATAATTATCCTCTCTCTTTCATCTAGAGGTTTTTCCAACAATTCTGTGTACATTTGAATTGCTTTGGCTTCTAAATCCAGATGCTTCTTAAGATTCTCAGCAAGTTCAGCAGTAATGGATTCCTCAATTCCTGGTGTTGGACCTGTTAATCTAGCGACTAAAGCATTTAACATATTTTCATGTTTTTCTGAATCATTAATCACTGCTAGTAACATTTCTCTTACTAAGACATTTTTTATTCCTTTAACCGAATTATAAGCTGTCTCTACTATTTGCTTTTCTACTTCAATTTGTTCTTTAAAGAACTCTACTTTTTCTTCTTTGCTCATAGAAGATGCACCATTATCGAATAGTGCTTAAAAATACCCTATATAAATATTTATAGCTTGCAAAATAAAATAATAAAAGGGCAAAAAGATTT
>JAEOTK010000282.1 GCA_016839875.1 Candidatus Heimdallarchaeota archaeon | reverse complement strand
TCGAAGTCTTCTTCGGGAATAGTTTTGATTTTGGTATATCCTCACTAGTAAATCTGGCAAATCTGGATGGAGAAATGAGCTGGATAAAAGGTCCATCAAAATACACATTTCTAGCTTTAAAGAAATTAGTAACAGTCAAACAGAGAAAAGGAACAATTATTCTAGATGATGGAGAACCAATGGACTTCAAATTAATGCTGATAGCGATTGGTATCGGAAAATCTCTTGGTGGTGGAATGTTGTCTTGTGTACACGCTCATCCTCAGAACGATTTCTTTGATGTAATGATTTCTAAAGATATGACTAAATTCCAGACACTCTTGGGCATTCAGAAGATCTTCAAAGGTGAGCATTTGAATCTTAAAGGTGTAAGGTACAAATATGCTAAAAAGGTTGAAGTTAAACTAGAAAGCCCTATAGGCATGGAACATGATGGGGAGATTTACGAGAAAGATGTCAGTGCTCATGTTGAAGTAAACATTATGCCAAGAGCATACAACATTCTTTACAATACCGAACATCCATCAATGTATTGGTTATCTGCTGAAGAACTAGATGCTGGAAAGAAACCTGATGGTAAAGCTACTAAAGGCATGACCCACTGGGATGGTCGTACTTGGATGGAGAAAAATTAAATCTCTTTTTTATCCATATAGATTATTGTTAAACCAAGAATTTCTTCATTTTTTTCCTGTACTCTTCGAATGCTTTTCTTCCTTCTTTGGTTAGGCTTGCTAATGTATGTGTTTTCTTTCTTACAATCTTCTTTTCTACTTTTACATACCCAGCATTCTCTAATTTAGTTATATGAGAGGAAAGATTTCCCCACGTTAGGTCTGTTTCTGCTCTTAAGAAAAGAAAATCTGCTTTCTCTAAAATATACAAATATGACATTAATAGTAACCTAGCGGGTTCATGGATTACTTTGTCAATTGTTACAATATCTTTAAGAGATTCACCAATTTTCTTTTCAGCTTCCATCTGCGTTCTCTCCCTTATTTACTGGATACTTCCTGAGAAAAGAGATCATGTAGGATATACCAATTCCCAGAATGATAACTCCAGTTATAATTAAAGGTATTCCGCTGTATTGACGAAAATCTAATGTGTGTGATAGTTCATTCACAAACAGTCCGATTCCCATTAGTATTCCATTGATAATTATTCGGGGATATTTTAGGAAATAAGCTGTGATACTGAAAATAACAATAGGAATTAATCCAAATATTATTCCAACTCCATAGCCTAAACCATTAAAGGTCAATACCCCAGTAACTGTCAATATTACGGCTAAGACTGTCAATAGTACCATAGCTGCCGTTATAATAGCTAAGGCTATTATTCTTGGTTGTTTTTTCCTTCTTAACTTTACAACCCCCACTCTTGTAAGAGTGAAAAACCTTTTTCCAAGGAAGAATGATATGAAACCTATAACAAATAGTAAAGGGCCTAGTAATGAATTTATTGGATTTGGCAAATAATCATAAACATACGTCCCAATACCAAATGCAATCCAAGTAAAACCAAGCAACATATCCCACAATCCATCCTGGAAGTAGAGTAAAAAGGTTTTCTTTTCCAATTTTTCTAAATCAACAAGTGAGTTCATTTCATTATTTTGTGTCATTTGTCTCTACACTTGCAAAGCACTTTGTGATATAAAAAACTTTGCATTGCAAAGTATATTACTTAAACTCCTATTCTTTAGATGATTGTACCTAGATGGAAAGGAACTAATTTTCTTCTCCTTCTTCTATAATATAGAATGATCTTACGAAATATGTAATGTGAACAAGTCTTATATCTCGTGTTAGTAAGATGAAAAGGAATTTAATTGCAATCGAATGATAAAAATCAATTCATACATTATTTAGATGGAGCAGTTTCTCTGATAGATACCGCATCTAACCTTGGACAAATTCTCTTTGAGAAGGGATTCTCTACACTAGTCTTTGTTGGTTGTGGCGCACCCTATCGTATTATGTCTACTATTACTTATTGGATAGAGAAGAAGAGCACTC
>JAEOTK010000281.1 GCA_016839875.1 Candidatus Heimdallarchaeota archaeon | reverse complement strand
ATACTACTTTTCAGTTGTTTGTTAGCCTTTTTCTGGTTTAACAAATATCCTGCGAAGATATTTTGCGGTGATACTGGTAGCTTAACGATTGGAGCTATGGTAGCACTCATCGCTATTTTTGGTCGCATTGAAATTATAATTATTGTTGCAATGATGCCACACATTATGAATTCATTTCAAATAATAAATAGTGTGAAAGGGTTCCGCGAAAGGAGAGAGATTAAGGAACGCCCAACAATGGTCATCAAACATAAAGATAAAGGGAAAATAGAAAAAGTGGAAATGGCTGCAAATCCAAATGAAGACGCTCCTTTAACTTATACACGATGGCTGGTAGCAAAACAACCTCTTAGCGAAAAGGAAATTGTTGCTTCTATGGGGGTTGTTTCTCTGGTATCATTCATTCTGGCCTTAGTAACAATGGGTTTAATTTATGTGACAATTTGAGGTTTTTTCTGATTTTATTTCTGAAAAAACGGATTCTTTGGATATTTTTCCTCAAAAACAGTGAAAGTATTCCACAGATAATATCTCTATTAATACGAGAACATGCTCTTGGTCTCACACGGGTTTTTAATAAGCTTTCACCTAACAAAAAGCATAGGTGAGGAACTTTGGAATCTTTTATCAAGAATATAACAGAAAAAGAACAGGTACCCGATTTATTTCCAAAAGACGGTGCTCTCCATGATTCTAATGATGTAGATGCAGATCTAAGAAAGATTATTGAAGAAATTCAAGCGAAAATCTTAGTTATTGGAGTTGGTGGAGCAGGAAATAATGCAATTACTCGTCTAAATCAAACAGGACTTGTAGGTGCAATTACCCTAGCAGCAAATACTGATGCTCAACAATTACTCTACTCCAAGAGTCATAAGAAAATGCTTCTTGGTCGAGAGTTATGTCGAGGATTAGGTGCTGGGAATGACCCACAAATAGGTGCAGAAGCTGCAGAAGAATCGAGTGAGACTCTAAAAGGCATTTTATCTCAAGTTGACATGTGTTTCATTGTTTGCGGATTAGGTGGAGGAACCGGAACAGGCGCAGCTCCGGTTGTTTCAAGACTTGCTAAGAGCCTTGGTGTACTTACAGTATCCATTTGCACATTACCGTTTGAAGTTGAAGGTAGAGTGAAAGCACAAAATGCAAAAGAAGGATTAAGACGCTTATACGAAAGCAGCGATACAACTATTGTTGTACCAAATGAGAAATTAATAGAAATTGTCCCAGATCTTTCTTTGAAAGAAGCATTCTTAGTTGCTGATGAAATTCTCATCAGAGCTGTTACTGGCTTAACTGAACTAATCAATAGACCGGGAGATGTCAACGTAGACTTCGCAGATGTTCGCAGAGTACTCGGTGAAGGTGGAGCAGCTATTATTGGTCTCGGAGAATCAAGTAGTACTGATGATCGAGCACAAGAAGCTGTGGAAGATGCACTCAGTAATCCTCTATTAGAGGTAGATATCCGAACTGCGAAAAGCGTGTTACTAAACATAACTGGTGGCAAAGATCTCAACTTGAAACAAACAGAAGAAGTAATTCGTGCAGTGACAGATCAATTGAGCAACGATATTATCGTTAAATTCGGTGTACTAATAGATCCCGATCTTCAAGGAACAATTCGTGCAACAATTATCGTCAGTGGTGTCAGAAGTCCATACATCCTGTCCAATATCCAAGACATAAATTCCTTAGGATTAGATTATGACTTGGAAGAAGATCTAGACTTAGGTCTTGAAACGTTTGAATAATAACAAGAAGTGGAGTAGCTTTCTGCTCCTCTTCTATCATTAATTTTTTTTCAATCTAATTGCTTAGCTTCAATGGGTTTTGAAATTTCAGCTATGGAGATATCAGGAGAAATATCAAGTTCTTTTTGATCATCAAATTCATCTGGAAGCTGATCTTTTTTGCCATTAGCTTCTGAGTCAGCATAATCATCAATCATCAAACCTTTCCTTGATGAATAAATGAATCCACTAATAATCAAAATTGAGAGTAATCCAGAACTCGCAAGTAAAACATACATCGGTAATACGTATTCTGCAATTAAAGAGACAATACCCATACCAACAAGTTGTGCTACACCTTGTGCAAGCTGTTGGAATCCAAACACTCGTCCTTGTTTCTCATAAGGAACCCTTTCTT
>JAEOTK010000041.1 GCA_016839875.1 Candidatus Heimdallarchaeota archaeon | reverse complement strand
GTTTCATGCCAATGCTGATCTTTAGTTGGCTCTTTCTCAGGTTTTGTGACTGCTTCAACAGTCATTTCTTCTGGTTTTGTTTGTTTAACAACATAGTCAATTATATCTCTTAGAGTTTCAAAATCAGTCAAGTTGACATTATCATCCCTTGGAAGCTTGAATTCATCTCTGGATAAAGCGAATAATTCAACTTGTTTAACAGTATCAATACCTAGATCTGCTTCTAGTTCTGAATCAACTTCCAACATATCCTTTGGATAACCTGTTTTATTTGATACAAGATCAATTATTCTATCCTTGGTTTCATTCCAATACTGTGATGCTGTTGTTGTTACTTGTTCCTTTTTAGGTGCTTCATCTATTTTCTCAGCTTTACTCGGTTCAATTGCTTTCTCTGATACTTCACTTATTACCCCTAATGATGCTTCAGCGACACCTTCAACTAATTCAGCTAGTTTTGGTGCTAATTTCTTAATGATATCAGCAAATCTAGGATCTGCTCCTGGACCAGGTGCAATTAGAACCTTATCAGAACCCAGAAACTCCTCTGGAATTGAACTTGTTGTTACCTCGATTTCCTTAATGAAGTGATCAAATGCATGTAAGTAATCTTTTACGAAGAATGACTCATCATTCATTTCTGGGAACTTTATATCAAATCCAAGTGCCCATAATCCACCAATAAATTCATTGAAAGTAACAATTCCCCCTTTCTTTGGGTGATTTGATAGGAGCGTGAAAACTTCTCCTTTCTTTACCTTTTCTTCTAAAATATTGTAAGCAAATGATGTTAGTGCTCTTTTTGGTCCAAGTTCGATGAAAACTCTGCAACCACTTGTATAGGCTTTCTTTACTTCATCTATCCATTCAACTGAATGGGAAACTTGCTCCGATAAGAGATAAAGAATCTCTTCCTTAACCTTTTTTGCACTCCCCTTTGAAGGATAGAAATCAGCAGTGACATTTGAAAGAATAGGTATTACTGGTTTGTTAATTGTAAGAGTAGAAAGCGTTTCTCTCAAGGGTTCTTTAGCTGAAGCAACAACTGATGTATGAAAAGCGTGTGAAACTGGAATATAAAATGCATCAATTCCTTTTTCTTTAAATTTCTTTATTGCTTGTTCTACTGCCTTTGTTTCTCCAGCAATGACAGTTTGCACATTGCAGTTCTTATTGGCAGCAATGACATATCCATCAACTTCTGATAACACTTTTTCAATTGTATCTAAGTCTGAACTAACTGATGCCATTTTTCCTTGATCATCAAATTCTACTTTCTCCATTGCATTACCTCTGATTGATACGGCATGCAATGCATCTTTGAATGAAAAAATACCGGCAGCTACTGTAGCAACATACTCTCCAAGAGAGTGACCCATAACAATATCTGGTTTAACTCCTAATTTCATTAATAATCTGAAAAGTGCTATATCGGTTGTAAGCATTGCTGGTTGGTTATTTTCTGTTCGCATGAGGATTTGGGCTCTTTCATCATATTCTGGAGTTCCAAATTCTGCATCTACAAAAATATATTCACTTAAGGTATGCTTTGTGATTTCACGCATGATTGAATCTGCTTCATCAAAAGTTTCTTGAATAATTTTGTATTTTGATTTTAGATCTCTAAGCATATTCAAGTATTGGGAACCTTGACCTGGAAACATGACACAAGTTTTTCCTCTTTTCACTAGTTCTTTATCACCAACGAAGATTCCTTTTGGAGCTAATTTTATCAAAGCCTTAGTATCTAGTCCAATCTTCTTCAAAGTACTAATTTGTTCCTTGAAATGAATTACATCTTTAGCAACAATTGCTAATCGATATCTTCCTTTATATGACGGTTTTTCCCATGCATCTCTTAATCTCTTCCCTTCCTTTACTAAGGCTTCTGCATTTTTGAGAGTTTTATCTGCTTGGTCTAACATTTCAAAAGGATCATCTGAGCTAAAACAGAAAACTTCTCCTTCTAAATCACCTTTTGCTTCCATATAACTTGCTAGAGCTGTAGAATCAAGTGTTTTTCGAATTTCTCTTGGTTGTTTTATTGGTGCTGAAGCTCTAATTTCTCTGCGAATACCTGTACTTGCTTTAACGTAATCATCATATATTTTTGGATCGAATTCCTCTAGTATGATGTGGAAATTTGTTCCGCCGAATCCAAAAGAAGATACACCACATCTTCTTGGAATCTCAGGCTTGATACGATCCCATTTCTTTGGTTCTGTAATAACATAAAAGGGACTATTTTCCCAATCAATGTAAGGATTAGGTTCGGTGAAATTTATTTGAGGTGGCAAAATCTTATGGTAAATTGCCATTGCTGCTTTTATAACTCCTGCAGCACCAGCTGCTGCTTTTAGATGTCCTATTTGAGATTTAATAGAAGTTAGGCCAATGGATTCTTTGGGTAATCCTTTGTAAATCTCCATCAATCCATTGAATTCAGCTACATCTCCAACAGCTGTTGAAGTCCCGTGGGCTTCAATAAAGCTAATAGTAGCTGGATCTACATTTGCATCTTCTAATGCACTTTTTATTGCCAGCGCTTGACCTTTTGGATTTGGAGCAGTTATGCCTTTACCTTTTCCATCAGAACTACCACCAATTCCTCTGATAACTGCATAGATTTTATCTTTAGCTTCAACTGCATCAGCAAGTCTCTTAAGAATAATTATTCCTGAACCTTCTCCCATCAAGAATCCATTAGCTCCTTTACTAAAGGGTCTTGATCCATCTGGTGTTAGAGCACCAATTTTGCAGAACACTACATAGGTTGCTGGAGTCATAATTGAATCCATTGCTCCAGCGATAACAATATCTGATCTACCTAATCTAAGTGCATCAGAAGCACTCATAATTGCTGAAAGCGTTGATGCACAAGCAGCATCTGTAATGAAGCTAGGTCCAGTTGCTCCAAAAATATTACTAATTCTACCAGATGCGATATTAGCTAGTGTACCTGGCATTGAGTCTTCATTTATTTTCTTAATTTCTTGATCTAATTTACTATCTGCTTCTTGAATAATTTTCAATCTGGTTTTTTCTGAGATTTCTCCCCATCCATCAGTTTCTTCATAATATTGCGTAAATTCTTGGAAAGCAACGCGAAGATTCATCCAAAATCCTGCCCCTCCACCCATTGAATTTGCAGTTATTACAGATAGCTTTGGATTATTAACAACTTTTTTCTGGAATAAGCCAGCGTCTATTAAAGCTTCTTTTGTAGCAATTAAACCATAGCGTTGAAACAGATCAATCTGGTCAGCAGTAGCAGGTGGTATTTTAAATTCAAAAGGATCAAATTTGAAATCCTGAATGAAAGCTC
>JAEOTK010000280.1 GCA_016839875.1 Candidatus Heimdallarchaeota archaeon | reverse complement strand
CTTATGAAATTAACCTAACAGAACTTGGTTACGATAAGTTATTAGCTCAAGGATTTGCATCTGTTCCAATGATTATTACCGTCAAAGAAGTTAGTGAGCGAGCTGCTGAAAAAATAAAAGCTGCTGGTGGAAAAATCAAAACCGCCAAATAATCCTTTTTTTATTTTTTATTAGCTATTTTTACTTTACATTTTATTTTCAAGGTTTTAGTTCTTTAGCCGAAAAACTTTTGTTCTGGCTTGGAATTCAGAGTTGTAAATTATGAGAATCTTTATCTTAGTAGGACTACAGCTAAGTGGAAAATCTTCCCATGGCCATCGGTTAAGAGAGGAGGAAGGATTTCCAATGCTTGAAACTGGTCATGCTGTTTATCATGAATTAAAAAACCAAGGCCTTGAAGTTAATCATGAAAATACCTCTCATGTAATAAGAGAATTATTAACTCGTGATCCAACAGCTTTTACCAAAGTAATACTAGATTCTGAAGAAGATAAATACAAAGATTCTAAAATCCTAATTTTAAATGGGGTAAAATCACCTGCTGAAATTAACTATACACAGAAGAGATTCGGTAAAGATAATGTTGCAGTTCTAGGTTTTCATGCATGCCAAAAAACTCGTTTTAGTAGGGTAATGAATCCTGATCGCTTCATAGTTTCTGGAAAATTTCATGAGAAAACACAGGAAGATAGTGATTTAGCAAAATGGGAGAATTTCATTAGTAGAGACATACGAGAGGTCTGGCTTGGAATTGGAAACGCATTTGCTACAGCCAATGAGATAATTGTAACTGAAGACAGAATTTGGCCTTTTCATTCGTTTGATGAATCATATGAAAATTTCAAACAATGTATTGTTAACTGAGAAAATAGTGTAGAAAGTTAAATCTCACTATCTTTTTTTCTGCTTGGGTAGGTATTGCGAGGCATTAAAACTCTCTTTACATTAGCAATTAAACCTTGTTGATTTTCTTCAATATCCTTAGCAGAAATTTGTGCTTCACCTAGAGCAATCAACTCCTGTTTTAATGAATGGATTGCAACCAATTCTCCTTTTACTAAATTTTCAGTATATTTTGATACACCAGGAATAGCAAGTGGAGCACCATGACATAGAGGATCTACCGCGCTATCCTTGACAAATATTTTTGGTATATGTTTAACCCCATATTCCATTGGAAGTATGACATTTCGAATTGGTTCTTCTTCACCTTCTTCCAGATACCACTTGTACGCATCATACAGATCTTGTAAACTTGCTAAGAATTCGTTTTCACTAAATGGTCCTGATTTTGTTCTGCGCAATTCTTTCATGTGCGCTCCACAAGAAAGACTTTGACCAATATCATGTACATATTTCCGAATGTATGTTCCTGCTTGACAGCTAATTCTGAATAAAACCTCTCTCTCTTTGATTTCTATAATGTTCACGTTATAGATTCTTCTTATACGCAATACTCTTTTCACACTAGCTCTCAAGGGAGGTCTTTGATATATGTCTCCTGTATATTCTTTTATTATCTCCTGAATTTTAGCTTCATTTACATCAGCGTGTAATCTCATATTACATACATATTCTTTACCTGCTAAAAGGAGAGTATCTAGAATCCTTGTAGCTCTAGACAATGCAGTTGGTAAGACTCCTGTAACTTGTGGATCCAGAGTTCCCGAATGACCAGCCTTGTTAATATTTAGAATTCTTTTAATGAAACTAACTACTTCATGACTAGTTGGTTTTGGGGGTTTATCAATATTTATTATTCCGTATTGTAATAATTCATCTACAGTTCTATTAGTAGGAATTTTACCCCATTTATAGTCAGTGGAGTCACTTGACAAAGCTTTAATTTTCACATTATGATCTTCCAAAATTATTTCAGGAGTAGAAAACGTGATTGTCATTCTATTATCAACTATAAAAAATGGAGATATAAGGTTTAAGGAAAATTAGAATTATGGAACAATAGCTTCTTCCATATACTTCTTTAATTTACCTGCTTCTATGGCAGCTGAAACTTCTTCATCAGTTGCATCTCTTTTAACTGAAACAACTTTATCAGTTGGTTCTAAATGTCCAATATTACATTTGCGTCTGCGAACCGAAGAAATTGCTTTAGGGCCAGTAATGAGTACATAATTTGGATTTATTAAATCTACAATTACTGCTTTCTTTCCTGCCTCTCTTCCATTAGTTTTTACTACTATTCTTCCTATTTGAATTGCTGTCATTTTTTTTCACCTTTCAATATTTTCTCAAATGCTTTTTTTATTATTCGAACGCAATCTGTTGCATTGAATTTTTGAGAGTTTATTATTACATCGTAGATAGATAAATCTGAAATATCTATTTTATACAGTTTTTGATATCGTTGTTTTTCAGAATTTTCTCTATATAATGTTTCTTTTTTTATGAACTCGTAATCTTTGTTTTCTCTTTGTGCGATTCTTTTGATTCTTAAATCAAGTGGTGCAGTTATGAAAACAAGTAAGTCTGCTATATCCTTTAACACCCAACCACTTAATTGAGCGTCAATCACCAAATTACCGCCTGCTTTTGCAATTTCCAGTGTTCTCTCATCAATGAATCTATCGATATTATCATTAGATTCTGCTGATTTACTGTACTCTTCAAGACTCATACTTTCTTTATGAGCCATTTCTCTAAATAACTCTCCAGCTGCTATATACTTATAACCAAGAATTTCAGCAACTTGTCGAGCTGCAGTACTTTTACCTGAACCATGGGGACCTGAAACAGCGATTATTGGCAGTTGTGCCACTTCCTTGATTTATTTTATTCGTTTCTTACTACAGTTTTTATCGCACCTTTTAAGCAACGTGAACACAAATATCCCGCATGTATTCTGTTTGGCAGATGCTCAGATTTTGACATTTTCCTTATTTTATTCTGATTTCCAAAAGCTACACCATGAAGGATGCTTCCACATCTAGAACAGTGGGGTTTTTTTGTTCTTTTCTCAATTCTCTTTAATTTTGTCCTTGAGGGTGTTCTTATCAGTCTTGTTTTTGCTACTCTTAATGAAGGTCTTACCATTTTTACTCCTCTCTTTATTTACTTGCTCTTTTTGCTGTGTGTTTTGTTCTAGCTAGTTTTTCTTTAGCTGATGTGGTTGTTACTTTAGGTTCTTCTTTCTTTGGTGTGTATTTTTTAGTTTGGGATCTAGCTGCACCAGAAGGAGTAACTCCAAAGAGTCTAGTTATAATAGATCCAAATGCAAATGCCACTATAAAGTACCATAAAGTAAAGGGTACTTTAGAAACCCATACTCCATCCCATTCATATGGTGCTGTCCAAGCGGATCCAAGCCATGGAAATTCTCCAATGTTAAAAGGTAGCCAGGCATAATAATGACCGAACTCACCACTTGGATATGCTGCTCTAAGAATGGCGAAGATAATAAGAAAGGGAACGGTTGTGAAAAGCATAGGCTTCATTCGTTTAAACATCATTGAAGATTGCATTTTCTTTATTCTTTCTTCATCCCTTTTAACACTGAGCCACAGTTTCTTATCTGCAGTTTGCATTGCTCGTTTTCGTTTTTGATTCCATTCATTCACTTTTTGCATACTTTCCTTAAGTGATTCAACGTCTGTTAGCAATCTTGTTGCTAAAGTTGATATAAGAGCTATCACTACCGCTACGAGAGTAATAGCCAGCGCTGATGTGGGTAGATCATTCCACCCATTTCTTGCAATCCATTCTGCAATACCTTGAAACCAATTGTCCCAGAATGCCATACTTAAAACCACATTCTATGCTTATCTTACTCATCAAAGAAGTTTATTTTAAAAGCTTTTGTAACTGGAGTTTATTAAAGCTATTCAATTAAGGTATGTTTCTCTTTAGAAGTACAAAGAAATTATCTCTTTTGCTTTGACCTCCAGTACAAGAAAAATCACAAATACTCATGTTAGATTTTTTAATTATTTTCAATATCTCTCTTTTTGTAAACAGATGATAGAATCTACTACTGACTACTTCTCCCCTTTCATCATGCCAAGGAAGCATTATGTCACCATGTTTCCATTTGCGTTTGAATATCTTCTTGAAAGGAAATAAGAGTAGATCAATCATCATTTTTTTTCTTGTGCTTGGTTTCCACCTTCTCCAGCATGATAAAATT
This sequence comes from Candidatus Heimdallarchaeota archaeon, assembly GCA_016839875.1. The sequence goes on along the minus strand of JAEOTK010000280.1, from coordinate 346 downwards.
AAATATCCGTCCTCTTTTAGTATAAACGTAATTTCATCCAGAACTTTTTCCATATCCTCCTTCTTACTTAGATGGTGTAAGGAAGCAATTAGAAGTATGAAATCAGCTATATTTTTCTTGAAAGGCAGACCTCTCATATCATTATTTACGATGTTGGTCCTTTGAGTGGGAAGAGGAACTAAACAACTCAGAAGCGGAAAAGAGAGATCAGAAGCAATAAGATCGAAGTTTTTATCTTGAAAAAGTATCAGGTTTCTTCCATTTCCAGAACCAATATCCAGCAGAATTCCAGAAGAAGGTAATGTGAATTTATTCTCAAGAGAAGATAGATAGGATTGAAAATCTT
>JAEOTK010000279.1 GCA_016839875.1 Candidatus Heimdallarchaeota archaeon | reverse complement strand
GTTCTTTTCATCTCAATATTAGCATATTCAATCAACAAGATGATGAGGGTAATTATATAATTCCAGATAGATTAGAACTACTTGAAAAACTTCAGAATAAGGGTGTAAAATTAAATGATATAATAATCCTTGTTGATGACGTTTTCAATCTAAATTGTGCTCTTGCAACTTGGATTTTACATTATTATGGTTTCTCCAATGTAAAACTGCTTGATGGAGGTCTTGCAAAGTGGGAATCAGAGAATAGGTTTTATACAGAAGAAATGCCTAATTATCCTATAGGAAATATTAATTTTCCATTTACAAACAATCTTATTTTAGCAAGTAAAGATGAATTATATAAGAGTTTTACTTCAAAAGAATATGTCACTATTGATACTCGTTCTGACTATACTCTTGTTATGGAAGAGTCTCATAGGTTCTCTAATGCAATTCATTTTTGGTATCTAGATTTCTTTGATGAGTATCCAGATTATTTTGTTCTTCAGGATTTAAAAGAGGTTCATCAATTATTAATAGAAAAGGGAATTAAACAAGATAAGATCATTATAATCTGTTCAGAAACTCCACATCAATCTGCTCTGTCTTATCTAATTCTGAGGGAAATAGGTTATCCAAAAGTAAAGGTCTTTATGGGAGATATTAGCGGGGATGGAGGAGTGTCAGCTCCAACACCCTATAATTATAGGGATGACTCTGGAGAAGAATCTGCGACTCTATCACGAAGATATAAGAAGCTAAAGTAATTTAAACTCGAAGAACTCGAAGAGAATCTTATCTACTTCAAGTAATACTTAAATAATTTAAAATGATAAGCAACTGATATGTCCAAGTGTACGGAATGTGGTTCAAAGCTCATAAAGAAGAGCAATTTATTTGTTTGTGCAAACTGTGGATTAGAGCATACTGAAATTTCAGAAGAAGAGAATATTCTCTCTAACACAAGAACAACTGAAGTTATACAAGTGTGTGAATGTGATGCTCCAATAAGATTCACAAAGATGTATGGAGTGTTTTTTTGTAGGAACTGTGGTATATTATTTGTGGAAAAATACAAACTATCTTATTCAAAAACAATGTTAAAAACAATTTCAGATGAGATAAAATCTAAAAACGAATTTTTAGCAAAAGTAGAAAATTGGAGCAAAAAGACACGTATTGGATATGGAAAAATCGGTTTTCAAAAAATGACAAAACGAAGGTGGGTGTTTCGTTCTTCATTTGGTAGATTACTCTTTAATTCTAAGATACTAAAAGAAGAAGAAAAACTTCAAAATATATCAATTATTTTTGAGCTTCTTTCTAGTGCTCAAAATGGTGTTCCTGTTCCTCTTGAACAAATAAGGTATTTTTATGATTTCGGAGAATTAACTGAAGATGAAAACGGAAGAGTAAAAGAAATAATGATGGTGGAAAAAGAAGATTGGGAAGAAGAAGATCTGGAGAGAAATGATATGATATTAGGTATAGTAGAACCTAATTATTGCTATGGTTGTAGTCATTATAAGGAAGTTAGCTATTTTTGTGAAAGTTGCAATTTTACTTACTGTGAGGAATGTGCAGAAAGTACTTCATATGAGTGTGGTTGTGGCCCAGGACATAAGATAAAGAAATTATATTAAGATAAAATGAGTACAAATCAAAAGCCAATTCTTAGTTTAACGAATGAATTTTTCTTTGTGCTTAAATACTTTTTTCGCTCTCAGTCTACCGAAACTATTATGCTGAGGACATGGATAGTAGTAGAGGAAGAACAGGATTCTATCGATGAGGTCTACCAAGTTCTTTTAGATACTTCTCTCAATTCTATTCAGAATGGTCATCTTTCTCCTGCTATTAAAATTCTCAAAGAACTTATCAATGATTATCCTGAAACTGCTCTTCCTTATCTCTACCTTGCTAATCTTTATTCTATCAAAGACGAGAAATGGAAGGCTCTAAACAAATTCAATCATGTGTGGGAGTTAAGAGAAAATCTCCCTTCTTTAACTCATCTTATTCCTTACCAAGCAGTTTTCCTTCTGCTAACTTTCGAACCTATTCCTAAGGATCATCTGAAGATGTGGTTTTGTAGAACACTGGATTTCTATGATCTCTATGATTATGAAAGTAAACTGATTGTCAATCTTGCCAAACAAATACTCGAGGAATGAAAATGGAAGAAGAAAAAGCTGAAGAATTAATTAACTATAAATTAGATATCATCCTTGCTGAAACACAGAAATCTTACTATGGAATAATTGATGGAGTAACTGTTGAACCCAAATGGATTACTAAAAGAGTTGTTGGTAAAGATTTCAGAATAGAGAGCTGGTATGTTAAGTTGATCAAAGAAGGAAAGATTGAATGGGAACCAAAAGAGAAGAAGATGAAGCAAGTGAAACTAACGAACTTCGTAACCTTGATTGAATAACAAATGTATTTCATTATTTCTTTCTTCTTTCGAAAATAAAACCTAAGATGAATGCAATAAATAACAATGGTATTAGAACATAAGTTAATATTCGAACGGATCTTAACTGATTAAATTGGGAAGCAAGAATAATCAAAATCAGTTCACTAAATGCAACAAAGAATGTGATTCTAAATTTCATTAGCATTTGCTTAAATTGTTGAAAAGGATTTTTCTTCTTCTTTTCTTCCAGTTTTTTCTCTTCTGTCAGTTTTTTCTTCTCTTCTCTTTTCACTTTTGTTTTTTTTCTCTGAATTTCTTTATACTCGGTTTTCAGTATGTAATTATCATATCTAAGTAAGATACTTACCCCTTGCAAAACTCTATTTAACATTGTTTCTGGTTTTTTAGCATCCAGCGTATCAGAAATGTGTTTGGAAGGTTTTCTTACCTTTAACTCCCCTAGATTATTCAAAATATAGTAATTAAATAATAATTCTTCTAAATCTAAAAATGAATTTATGAATCTCTCCATCCAATTAGAACTTATTTGATTAGTGTCAGTATTTACTACTCGTTTTATCTTTGTTGCAATTTTACTCGTTGACCTTCGCGGTATACTTAAGGATTCATCCACTTTTACTTTACTTATATCAACTAATAGAATCTTAGCAGAATTAAAAAATTCGGTTTTGATACTGATGAATTTTAGTTCTTTCTTAAGATTTTCAAATGTTTCTTTATATTTCTGCAATTCATAATAGACTGAAGGAATATAGTTCACCACATAAGGTTTGTTCACTCTATATTATATGTTTTCTTTTTTTTATTTATCATTTTGTTTTCTTTTCTCAGTATCATTCTTGTTAAGTTCCCCTTCAAAATTTGCATAAAATCTTTGATGTGGAGGTATCCCAAAGTACCTGAATTCCAAATGGGTTAGAACAACATTGGCACAATAATCAATAATGAAAGGTATCTCTAATAAAATAATCTCTTGTTCTTCATAACTTTTTGAGAGTAGTTGCATATGATTTGATTCATGCATTACCCCTGATATTTCCATTGTGAAATTGTTGTTTTTCTCAACTCTAGCCTTTCCATACTGCATTGGAATTTCTACAGTATCAAGAATTATGTGTTTCTGTTCAAAATGATG
>JAEOTK010000278.1 GCA_016839875.1 Candidatus Heimdallarchaeota archaeon | reverse complement strand
TCTTTCAGCTTCAGCTTGTTTTGCAAATGCACGTTTCATCTCTGCTGGTAACTCAATTTCTTGTATCTTAATTCCCTTGATATCTATACCCCATTCACTTGTTTCCTTATCCACAATCCTTTGAATGTCTATCGCGATTTTATCTCTCTCAATAAGCACTTGATCTAGTTCCATTGTTCCCATTGTATCTCTCAGTGCTGCTTGAGTATATTGTCTTACAGCATAGACATAGTTTTCAATTTTAATAACCGCATCTTCAGGTTTTTCAACCTTGAAATATACAACTGTATTTGCTAAAACAGGTATATTATCCCGTGTCATTACTTCTTGCCTAGGAATATCCTGGGTTATAATCCGCAAGTCTACTTTTCTAACAGATTCAATTATAGGGATGACGTAAACAAGACCTGGTCCTATAGTACGTTTGTATTTTCCTAATCGAAAAATAACTAGTCGTTCATATTCTAAGGCTACTTTGATTCCTGCTAAAAGTGTAATCAATATGAATACACCAATAACTCCTATTATTATCCATACATAAAATTCCATTTCAATTTCTCCTTATAGGTCAATTACAACTATTTCAGCGGTTATTTAACAACTTTTCCTAACAACAAAATATTGAAGATAAAGTATTAATGATAGTTATCACCACCTTTACATAATGAACATTATTGAAAAATATCATTTTGGTAAAATCAAAGTTAGTGGAAAATCATATTTTTCAGATCTGATAATTTTCTCAGATGATATAAAGAGAAAGTGGTGGCGCAAAGAAGGACATTCTCTTTGCATGGAAGATCTAGTTGAATTAGAAGGAAAGGAAACTGAAATTTTGATTATAGGAACTGGGAGTAATAATATGATGGATGTACCTGCAGAGGTTATCCAAGAATTAGGCAAAAGAGGAATTACTGTTTCTGTAAAGAGAACACCAGAAGCTGTAGATGAATATAATAAACTAGTTAAAGAAAATAAAAAGGTAGCAGCAGCTTTACATTTAACATGCTAAATCTGCGTTTTTATTCAGGGATCTTAGTTGGAATATTGGGATCATCATCTGCTGGAAATATCTTTCCTTCTCTTCCAAGAGATATTTGCTTTTGATCTTTGAACATCTTACACCAGCCATTTTCGATTGAAATAACATCTCCTACCTTGTACTTTTCTCCAGTATCTCTCCCCCAGAGAGTTAAAGTAGTAGTGCCAGTATCATCTAATACTAGAATATCCCAGACAAACAAAGTTCTATCCCTTGACATAACTTGTCGTGGTCCATTCTTTGATATAACACGAACTATTAATTTGTCAAAATTTGATTCAGGTTGTAATTCTTCGACTTTCAAATTTATCACTTCTTCTGCAATACATAGATAGACATTCTCATTTATAAACTTAAAGGGTTGAGGAAGATTTTTACTCTTCCAATTCTTTAATTATTGGGGTAATTTTCTCTTTTAGTTTGATGATATTCTCTGTTTGGTCAGATTCGTCAAGTATTTCTTTTGCTTCTTTGTAATATTCAAGAGCTTCCTTCTTTTTATCTTGGTTTTTGTAATATTCTCCAATGATCGTCAAGTTAATGTAATGCGTTCCTCGTTGTTTCTTAGTAAAGGATGGTTTATCTATTCTACCTAAACCAAATTTTTCTAGATATTACAGATTTGATTTGACCAAATCAAAATTATCCATTAGATCATCATGTCCAGAAATTATGTACTTAGCATCTCTTGTAAGATATTCTTTCAAAGTATTAGTATAATCATCTAGATTATCTAATCGCAAATAAGGGAGAGGATTTTCAATATTATCTCCAACAAATAGAACCTGATCAAAGTAATCGTAGCATGAAGAGGAGTCACTGGTATGGCCAGGTGTATGATAGAATTCTACAACATCATCCACAAAAGAAATTTTCTTATGGAATAGAGTGTTAGGAAATGTTAATTCAATATCTCCTTTTTTATGAGATTCGAACTCTTTAAGATCTTTTTCCGCTTCCATCTCCATATTGATTATGCATTGCTCTTGAGCAAGTATGATTGAATCCTTAAAACACTGATTTCCCCAATAATGATCATAGTCATAATGAGAATTAAAAACAGCAAATGGTTTTCCTTTTACACCGTTTTTATCGAGATATTTTAGAACCTCCTTTATCGGATCAGGTCCTAGAAAAGTATCACACACAAATATGTGTTTATCAGCATTAATTACATACATGTTTGTTTTATAAGGATCCTCAAAAGTGAAAAGAAATCCTCTACTACCTACTTTCTGAGCTTTCATTAAATCATCTCCTGTTAAAATTGAGGAATATAATCATCCTTTAGAAACTCAAACATATCCTCTTCAGTGATTGCTTCTTGTTTGATAACTAATTCATGTATTCTTTTGAGGAGTAGGTGATGACGTTTCTCATCTTGGTATATAGCTTGAACAATCAATTTCTCTTGCTCATTCTCGATTGTCTCTAGTAATTCCTTATACGTTTGAATTGCTCTGGCTTCAAGTTCCATATGTGTCTTGATATTATCAGCAAGCACATCAAGCTTCTCTTCTTCAATATATGGTTGTACTTCTGTACTCATGAGGATTAATGCAGAGAGAAGACTTGCGTGTTTTCTCGAATCAATAGAGATGGACATAATTAGCTCTTTTACTAACTGGTTCTTTACATCAGCAACTGATTTTTCAGCTGTTTCAATAATTAGTTTTTCAAGTTCAATTTGCTTCTTGTAAAATTCTAGTTTGTCTATTTTTGGCATATAATTACAACCTTAGCATACAAATAGATGTGATAGAGGAATTATATAATATTTGCGAATAAAAATAAAAGAAGGTGTAGGACATTTCCTACTTGCTATATGTCTCTTTTTCAAAACCAAACCAATCCACTAGGAATCTTCTCAATCGAGGTATCTTCTCTGACACATACATATCAACGCTCAGATTTTTGGCTCCTACACTAATGATGAAGATACAACTGATAGCCATCATTATCCAATTAATAGATTGAGTAGAAGCACCTCTCCATCCAGCTGCGAAATAGAAATTTAGGTTCAGAAAGAATCCAACTATTGCTCCGAAATTAATGAAAAATCCGAAAATCAGTGAAATACCTATAAACAATTCACCAAGAGAAACTAACCATGCAAAAACTTCAGCATTATTAGCGAAAGTATTGTCAAGAAGATTAGCATACCAAGTATGAGGATTTTCATCTGCTCCAAAAACTTCTGTTAATACATAGTACATGTTACCAACATAACCAGGATCAACAAGTTTGTGAATTCCAGCAATAAACCATTCAAGACCAATTAGTATTCTTAGTGCTACAAGCCAAATTGATTTGTCTTTGTGTTTCCATACGTTTTTGATATAATCAAAACTCATTTTCATCACAAATTTTATTTTTACTTGATTAAACAACCGAGATTCCAATTATATAAAACTTGAGAATTTACAACTTTCAGAGCCTCTAGTAGCAAATGTGTGGATGAATCACACACACGTGTGTGAAGAACTATACAATCGTTTTTTGTTCTTCCAAAATATTATAAATATCTCTGGTTTTGACTTCTTTATGACAGAATATACAATAAAAACTTTTCAAGAAGAATTCATTGAAAATCAATTCAAAATAGGTACTGAAGTAGGAAAGAATTGGCAGCTTTTTGGCCAGACATCTGTTGAAGGATTGAAAGAAGCATATTCACAAGAAGGATTTGATCCTGAAACAAGACTATACTGTTTCAAAGGAGAAGAGATGGTAGGGTATCTAACATCAGCCGTTTTACCAGAACAAGAAGAGGGAAAAACAATTGCTAATCTCAGTATTCCGATGGTTTTAGAAGGACATGAAGAAGCGATCGAACTACTAATGGAAGAAGCTTTGAAAATTTTGAAAACTAAAGGAGCGGATATAGTCAGAACTGGCACAAGTGAAACATGGGGAAATTTTGCTAAAATACCAGAAAAATGGGAATACAAGTATGTAAGAGATACAGGAATTCTAGTGAATCAAGATATTTCAAACATCACTACAGTTGAAGAAACCAAAAATGTAGTTGTGTATAACAAAGAACGTGATCTAGACGAGTTAGTTCAAATTTTTGTTAAAGAACTAGGTATGACAGAAGAACAAGCTGTTCAGAATTTTGATTTGATTGATAATTCAGAGAATATTCTAGGACATTACGTTGTTAGAAAGGATGATAAGATTGTCGCAAGAACATACGCTGCACTAGATCCAGAAGAACCTACTGTTACTATTGGATATATTTATGCCACTGATGAAGATGCAAAGATGGAATTAGTTTCTAAAATTATTAACGCAAGTAAAGAAAAGGAAATGAAGAATGTTCAAGCTTTCTTATTTGGAGGAATGATAGCTAAGTTGGAAGAATACGAAGCTATGGGATTCCAAAAAGTTGGAAAAGGATCTTTATTTGAGAAAGAACTTTAGTTTTTCTTTTTCCTTCCTCTTTTTTTAAGAAGGTTTTTTAATCAATATACTATTTTATCTAAAGTATTGAATAGATAGGTGAAATTATGGACGATGAAAAAATAGTCATCATAGTCACACATGGAATGGGAAAACAGGATAAGAAACCTAAATTTTCTTTGAGATATAAAACGATCTTCGATAAAGCAGCAAAACGATTTGAAAAGAGAGTTAGAAAGAAGTTTGAGAAGGAAGGAGGAAACAACGATAAGCTAGTATTTGCTCCTGTTAACTGGGCTGAGGAAACTCAAGAGCTTCAAACAGAACTGAGAGGGAGATTGATGAAAAGAGATAAACGTCAGGAGTGTATGGGAGAAAAAATAAAAACACCCCTCTGTTGGAAACCCATTAGAGGATTTATGGTCGATATGCTTGCTGATGCTATAGTGTATCAGCAAACACCAAATAGTCGATCTATTTATGATAAGATTCATGCTAGATTCAAAGATGAGTTAAAAGCACAGGCAAACTCAGAAGATGTAGGGGGGAATGCAAAACTCTGTATTCTTGCTCACAGTCTAGGTACTGTTATCATAAATAACTTACTCTTTGATCTTCAATATTGCATTAAAGATAATGAAGATAATCCAGAAGTATGTGGGGATACCCCATTAGAACAAGGTAAAACATTGCAATCACTTTATACAATGGGAAGTCCTATAGCTCTATGGGCAATTAGACACTCACCTCCTAAATTTGGAAAACCAATTGCAGTAGATACTTGGATAAATTTCTATAGCAAACATGATGTTATGGCATATCCACTTGGAAATCTAAATGAGCTATATAGAGAACGCCGATGCAATGCCGAAAAAGGAGTGAAACCAATGCTTCTAGATCAACAGGTTTGTGCAGGGAATATTTTGACAAAATGGAATCCTGCATCCCATAATGGTTACTGGACAAACAGAAAGATGATTAGAATAATTGTGGAAGATTTATTGAAACTATGAATGTGAGAATCACTTTTTATAGTATTTTTTCTTTATCTTACTTATGCGTAAGAGTGTTCTAGCTATACTTATAATAGTTGTAATTGCTGGTGCCAGTTTTGGTGTTGCTTATCTATATATGAATTGGGAGAAGATATATTTCAATAATGAAGGACGATATGATTCTACAAATCTAAACTACATGGATGTAATCTATGAAAATCGATCAGACATCTATGCTTTCAATGAAGGCTATAGTGAGTCAGATTCATGCCCATGGGGTTTTGAACATAATGGAATCGACTATTTCTTTGTAAACAATTCGAAAGTAATAGCAGCTGCTCCTGGTCGAGTACTAACCTCTGCTTGGAGAGAGTATGACTCGGAGAACAGATATCACATAGGTCTAAATATTCAATACAATAGATCTGTTTTCATTAGTTACAATTTCGAACCATGGACACAAGCTGAAGAAGATAAAGATAAACAGCTACTTATGTTCAAGGTTAAAGAGGGAGACTGGGTGGAGCAAGGGCAGGAAATTGCTAGATTTCTTTATGTCAATGATGGTGCTCATATTCATTTTGATGTAATCGAAAACAACGATAGAGCTTGTCCTCGAAAGTATTTCTCTCAGGAAGGTTATGACGAATTAATGGCTATGATTTGGAGCTTCAATCCTGATTGGGAATTATGTTATCCCTGAACTGAACTTCTTCTACATAATCAAATAAACCTTTTCTTCTCATTATTACATAGAGGATGGAATAGAAGATGATATGGAAGAGAGTGTAGCTACCATGTATTGCTAAGAAAAATCCAGCATAGTATTCATCAAAATTGATTATCAGATATCCCCTAGTTAAAATAAACATATACAGTATTAATAGTGTACAATACGCAATTGTGACTCCAATATAGACTATTTGCAGAATTATCATGTAGAGAGGATTATCTCTACTTTTCTTCTTGGGAATTAATTTCTCTTTTTCGTTTTTATAAAAACGAACCATTAAAACAATGAATAATACTAGAAGAGTTATTGCAGCAGCTGCAAAAACCCCCCAATTTAAGAGAAGTATAAATTGAGTGATTGTAATTGTAACAACTGAAATCAAAACAATCTTAATGAATCTGATATTGAAGTTGAAGTCCCTTTTTATTGAATAATTACTAGATAATTCAAAAGAATCAAAAACAATCATCATAGGGATTGTTGGTAAGAAACCAACTATGATTCCTACAAGACTCAGATTAAGAGCAATTCTCATATCATATGTAGTAGGAGAGTTAAAAACTAAAGCAGCAATAAATGAAGCAATAAATAGAGCAAGTAGTATTATTTTGCTTGTCAATCTACTACGAATAAAACGGTGTTTATAATCAGATTGCATAATTAGCTTTCTTGATAGATCAAAGAAGGGAAAGGAAACGAACAAAGGTAACATTAGAAGCATTATTGCTGCAGAAACTGGAACAAGCATATAAAAAAAATCATATAAACGCATACTAAGGTTAAACGGAATTACAGAAAGAAGTGAGATTAAACAAAGTACAAGATAAACTATGAAAAGTTTACTGAGGTTTATTCTTATTTTTTTCTTTTTTATCTCATTTTCACTCATTCATGATCCTCCTTTTTTCTTTCTTAGAAGTTTTGTTTTATGCGCAACAAGAGCTGAAACAACGATAGTTATCATAGCAACGAGAATTTTATTCACTACTAAAAATGTAAAAGGTTTATCTCTAGGAACACGATAAGTTACATATACTGTTTCTTCAATGATAGGTGCAGTTTCCCAAGTCCAGATGTAACTCGAACCTAAATCAAAATCAATAACATCACATTTTCTTTGAGGAGTTGTGATTGAGTAATTTGAAAACTCAAATGGCTGTTCTCCTTTACAAATGAATTCGATGGTTTGATTAATATTGCCCATCCACAAATTTGAAGCTTGGACATCAATGGATATATAAAATTGAGGAGAATATCTACTTAGTTGAATGAATAAAGAAGTTTCAATCTTAATTCTCATTTGTGTTGTAGTATTTGTCGGGAATACTAAACCATCCATAAGATAGAACCAATAATAGTAGTTGTCAAACAGGTTTCGTAACTGTTGATATGTTTCAGAATGAGTTCCCTTAGGCACAACTTCAGTATTATTGAACCATATAGTTAAATCTGCAGGAGTATAACTCATCAAATCATCTGAATATGGAAAGAATATAGTTGTATTCAGAAGTGGTCCTGGATTATAAATACTAAAATTGCAATCAATTGTGATAGGTGCTGTGTAATCTTTTTCATACTGTACTTCAGCTATCACTGAAATACTAGCTTCAGTTATACTTAGTTGATTATTTTCGAAGGGTGGAATTATTGTTCCAATTCCAAGAAAATAAGGGAAATATACTTGAGAATTAGTTATATGTACAGATTGACTTACTGTACTAATTATGATGAACAAGCATACTACAATTCCAACATATTTTCTACTTCTATGCTTTGAATTCATCATTGCAGATTATCTCTTTCCAGCATTTATTTATGTTTCGCAATCATATTTCGAGTTTTAAGCTGCTTCGAAAGATTTTTAAATGTCTCATACTATATGTGGTATAGTATTGTTTGATTAGTAAGTCACGAATACTAACAAACAAACAGAAATGGTGAAAAACTTGTTCAGAAATATCAAAACATACCGACCTGAAGCATTAATCGATTCAGAGAACTTTCGAACATATGTAGAAAGTTTTGAATCCGAACTTCTAAGAGGTATATCTACACTATCAGCATTATCTATAATTCAAAGACACCCTGAAGAGGGAATTTATGGTTATCAATTACTAAAAGAGCTAGAACAAGAAACCCAAAAAATGCTTGTGATTGAAGAAGGAACTCTTTATCCTATTCTACGAAAATTGGAAAGAGATGGTCTCTTAACTTCAGAGAAAAAACATTCTGGTGGTCGTCCCAGAAAATATTACAAACTAACTGAAGATGGATCCAAACTTTATGATCACATGACTGGTTTCTTCTCTAAACTTCTTGAAGCGATATCAACCATGATGGAATTCGAGATTAAGCTGCCTGAGAAGAAGTTCGTATACTGTCCAAATTGCGCAAACAAAATCGATCTACAAGATAAGGATTACAAGTTTTGCAATATTTGCGGATTAAATGTTCAAGGTTTAGCAAAGTGAGGTTATGAAAATGAGTAAAAATGATGAAGAACTGATTGAGGAATTCTTGCTAGTCGAAGAATTCTTAGATGAAGTTACAAAGAAAATGCCTATTTGGATGAAAACCAAAGAGGATGAATTAAAAGATGTTCGCGAGGAATTAGAAAGCCACATCTGGGATAAAGCAGATGAACTTGCTAATGAAGAAGAAACCAATGTCTACCATATAAGAGAAGCAATTGCTCTCATGGGATCCCCTCGTGATATAGCTAAAGAATACAGACGAAGAGGTACCCCCAAATTTTTCATTACTGAGGAATTATGGACCTGGTACTACAAGTCCCTAATAATAGTTGGAGTAATTGTCGTATTTGTAAATTTGATAACATTAGCATTTACACTAAGAGCCGGTAATCTAGGTCCTGCTTTTGCAACTTTCTTTGAAGGACTTTTTAATGGTGCTGTAATTGGATTTGCTGCCATATCTTTAGTATATGTGCAATTATCTTATCATGGATTCTTACCTGAAGATTTCAAAGTTGTAGAAATCAGAGGAAAAGAAATAGTTGGAATTCCAGTAACAACAAAAGAAAAGCCAGCTAAAACAATAGATGTTACAATATCAAAGAGAAAAAAAGTCAGTAAACCAAAGAAGCCTAAACTTGTACTAGAATCTCAATCAAGTTATTTGTTTGGAGGTATTCTTTCATTGGCTTTTGGATTTACTTTGATCTTCTTCCCATTTGGGAATTACATGTCATATTATGCTTTCGACATGACTGCCTTTATTCCATGGATAAGATTAAATGGCGGCATATTAGTTGCTTATGGTTTCATTAGATTCTGCCAAGCACTAATTGGAAATCAGAAGGCATTACAGCAAGGGTTCTTAACACTGTATCTAATTCCACAAGGGTTACACATTGCATTGATATTGCAGTTAATATTCAATACAGCAATCCTTCGACAACCTCTTCTTGATGCATTCCCAGCAGTAAATATAGTTATGTACATAAAACTAGGTGTAGCTTTAATAGTACTCTTTACAATCATAGGGATGCTTCAGGAGATATCCAGAATAATTCAACTTGAAACTATAGGTTTTTACAAAAGAGAAACTTCTTAGTATCTCTTCTCCCTTCTTTTTTTATTACTTATTTTCTGTTGCTAGTGAAAGTATATATATAACTGCCATTTGTTGCAGTTTTCTTGCATTTCAGGAATTTTTGTTGCTAGTGAATGTATATATATAACCATAACTGAAAAAGCTATACAGGTTAGTGTTATTATCTCTTTTAGTTAATTAATGCTCTTGTGCATAATTTCGATATCAGCTATAATTACAATCTTAAGTGGTAACTAAAATGACAAAAGAGAAATTTGATGTAATAATCATTGGATCAGGAATGGGTGGGATTGCTGCTGGACTTCAACTTCAGAACACCAATCCAAATCTTAGAACACTGGTTTTAGAACAGCATTCGATTCCTGGAGGGAGTGTTAATGGTTTCAGAAGAAAAGGCTACTACTTTGACAGTGGAGCTGAAGGATTAGTTTTTGCTGGAGAAGGGCACCTATTTCGAGAAAACCTTGAAAGGTTAGGAATTTATCACAATTTCATTTCAATAGATCCTGTTGAGGTAATGAAATTCTCTGACAAAACTGTAGTTATGCATAATGGCATAGATAAATTCATAGAAGAATTGATAAAAAATTTCCCCAAAGAAGAGGAGGAAATACGAAAGTATTTTCAAGTAATAAAAAGTATGAGTGAAGAATACTTCTCACTCTCAATTAAAACAATGGAACCTTCTTTTCTTGATTTGGTTAAAATAGTTTTTACACGTCCAACATTAAGAAAATATGGTCTAAAAACATTTCAACAACTCTTAGACGAATTTATAACTAATCATGACTTACGAAAGGTCCTGGCTGTATATTGCTTATGGCTAGGAGTGCAGCCTGATAAAATCAGTGCTACGCTGGCTGCAATTGTTTTTAATTCACCCTTCATTGATGGTAATTTTTACCCTAAAGGAGGTATGCTAGCATTTTCAAAGAATATGGTCGATGTTTACAAATCAAATGGTGGAACAATCAAGTATAGGTCCAAAGTGGAAAAAATCATTTTGAAAAGACGTAAAGCAATTGGTGTGCAATTGGAAAATGGAGAAACAATATACAGTAAATGGATTATCTCAAACGCTGATCTTAAGAAGACTATTTTTGGTTTCGTAGGTAAAGAGTCTATTAGAAGAAATTATCGAAGGTTTGTTTCTAAAATAAAACAATCAGTAACAGGCTTTGCTGTCTTCTTGGGATTAGACAAACATCTTGATGATTATCATTCTCATTTTGCTTATAATGTGGATGCTGAGAAGTATCTTGATAGATTATCAAATGGTTGTTGTGAACCTGAAGAAGTATTGATTAGAATTCCTCAGAACATAGATCCTTCTTTAAGAAATAATAAAGGAGCTGCCGTTGTATTATTAGCTTTGACACCGTCTAAATGCGAGAATAATTGGGGTGTCGATAAGGATGGAAATAAAACTGAAAAATACCATCTTATAAAAGAGAAATTTGCTGATAAGCTTATTAAACTCGCTGAAAAAGTTATTCCTGATTTATCTAAAAGAATCACACTTAAAGAAATAGCTACACCATTAACATTTGAAAGATATATCAATAGCACTGAAGGATCGTGGTATGGACCACAAACTGATCAGAAACTTCCAAGTTTTAAAACACCTATTAAACGTCTTCTTCTAGCCGGAGGAAATGTGGGTGGTGCTGGTGTTCCAACAAGTTTCTTCTCAGGACTTAATACTGCAAAATACTTAATTAAAAGAATTCATAAAGGTAAAAAGAAAGAATTTCCACATTACTTTGCAACTTTAGGTACAGTAGGTGTGACTGCACCCTTACCTGCAGATGTTTAATAACTGGGATTGTTTCCCAGTTATATCTATCTTTTCTCATAGGATTGATGTTATTCTTCTAGGACTGGACATAGTGTTGCCATAACTCCCCCATTTCCTGAGGAAAGTGCAACAACTGGAGAGATTTCCCAATGATGCGTTTCTTTTATTTTCCTTACTTTCTTTATCTCTTGCTCAAGATCCTTCGCAAGTTCTGGATTAAGAGTATCAGCCATATAGAGATCGTATTGGGTATCAGAATCTGTTTTAGTTTCAACTACACTAATCAACTTCTTAATTGCACTCTTAAGAGATATTCCAGCTCCAATTCCTATTACTGCATCTTCAATAGTTATCTCAACAATTGGTTTCATTTTCAGGAGAGAAACTAAAATTCCTTTAGCAGAACCTCTTTTCACCTTTCCGGATTTAAAAAGTGATTCCAGATCAACTGTTACTCCTACTGTATGAATTTTGTGCTTAAGTTCATCTAAATAAGAAATGATTTCATCCGTGCTTTTACCTTTCTTTAATAGTTTCATGGCATGATAAACCATAGCTCCCTGAGATGCACAAGAATAGTCAGTCTGATATATTGTAACTTTGATTTTATCTTGTACTCTTTTTGCTGCAAGTCTTGCTACGTTCATATGACTAGATATTTTAGGAGTAAGACTTAAGTATAAAATTTCATCAAAGCCATCTTCAATAGCCTTGTTGTAAACATCAAGAACATCTTGAGCTGAAACTTGACTGCTTGTAGGATAAGGATCAGCATCATGTAAGCTAAGGATAAATTCCTCTCTGTTTAGTTCTGTTAACTCTCTATACTCCTTACCATCAATTAATAAAATGGATTCAAATACACCGATATTTTCTTCTTCCATTAGTTTTAGTGGTAAAAGACTCGATGCATCTGTTACGAGTTTAATTTTCATAGGCTGTACCTTTTTCGCAGATGTTTAAAAATCTTCTTTATTTTTTCTTCCAAAGGTGAAGATTAAATTTTAGACTTTGAATCTTGAGAAATAATTATATAAAGAATCCACAAAAACACAATTAATGTTATCTGTTGAGGAAAAGTTCATCAAATTCATGGAAGCAAAGTATGAAAAAGTAGCTTCTGAGGAATTTGTTACCGTGTCAGATGAATCTGAACTCAGAATTCTCAAAACCTCAGCTCCAGCAGAAACAAGAAAAGGTTTTGTTCTGTTCTTTATTCCTGGATGGGCTTCTGTTGTTCAAGGATGGGACGATGTTCTCTTAGCAGCTTATCCTTACTTTGACATTGTATACTTCGAATCTAGAGAGAAAGGTTCAAGTAAACTAATAAAGAAAGCAAAGGGTGATTTAGATAGATTATCATCTGATATTCAAGAAGTTATCGAGCATCTCAAGCTCGATAAAGATAGATTGATTCTTTTTAGTTCTTCATTTGGAGCGGTCATGGTTGCACATGGATTAGCTTATGATAAATATGAAGCATTTCTAACTGTCTTAATTGGAGCATCCTCAAAAATAGAGTTACCCTTCTTGACAAGATATCTTGTTCCTTGGGCACCTCCTTTTACATTGAACATTTTCAAACCAATTTCCAGATTCTGGATTAAGAAATCTAAAAGTGAAGACCCTGAGCAAGCAGCGAAATATATTAGAGTTCTAGATGAGGCAGATCCAAAAAAATGGAAAATAGTTGGAAAACATGTTGTTTTTTCGAGATTCTGGGATATTTATGAGAAGGTTGAGGATCCTGTATTAGTAATTGGGATGGAGAAAGACAAATATCATGAAATAGAAGATATCAAGAAGCTTGCTTCATTAATGAAGAATTCAACTTATATGGATATGGAGACAAATAAGAACACACATTCTTCCAAGATGGTTGATGTCTTGTTAGACCAAATCTAATTTTTTAGAAATAAAACGGTGGTAACAAATATTAATTACCGATTTTCTCTGAATTTATTATGACCCTATCCGAAAAAGAAGCTTATCAGAAATTCTTGAAAGCTGATTTTGAAGATATAGCTGAAGAACATTATGTTACTGTCTCCGATGGTTCTCAGATTAGAGTTTTAACTACTAAAGCTCCCAAAGAAGATCACAATGGTTTTACTTTTGTTTTAGTTGCAGGTTGGAATACAGTTGTTCCTGGGTGGGATGGAACTCTAATGGAAGCAGTCAAAGATTTTGATGTGGTATATATCGAAACTAGAGAAAAAGGTTCTAGTCGTTTAGTAAAAAAAGCTAAGTTTGATATGGATCGTTTTTCTTCCGATATTCAGGAAGCAATTGAATATCTGCAATTGGAAGAGAATAAGATTGTTCTTTTTACATCTTCATTTGGAACGTTAACAGGTATCCATGGACTAGCTTACAAGAAGTACAGTTCTTTCCTTACTTACATGGTTGGCCCTGTTCATAGATTTGTTATGCCAAAAGGATCGAAATACTATATGTATTTAGTACCTAATAATTTTCTTCGCATAACAAGACCGATATGGAAATGGTGGATTAGAAATCTGAAGAGCGAGGATCCTGAACAAGCTGCAAAGTACATTCGTGCTCTAGAAGAAGCTGACATAAAAAAATGGAGAGGTACTGGTTATGCTTCTGCTTGGGTTGATTTTATTGATATGTATGATAATATTGATGAAAGAGTTTTTGTTGTTGGGATGGAAAAAGACAAAATGCATGCTAAGGAATTATCATTAAAAATCCACAATAAACTAATTAACTCAACCTACATAGATCTTGAGACTAATAAAAAAACTCATTCGGCTGAAATGGTTAAAGTCATTAGGAAGCACTTATCTGAAATTCAAGACTCAGAAAAATCTAAACAAAAATAGAGTTTTTTCTCAAAAGTAATTGTTTAAAAAGAACTATTTTCTTCTCTTTTTGATGCCTTCAAAGAAAAAGAATCTGGACAAGTATATGCAAGCTGAATATGAGAAAATAGCGGATGAGAGATTCTTCCTAGCTTCAGATGGTTCAGAAATTAGAGTTCTCACTTCAAAACCACAAGAGAAACCTGGTAATGGTTATACTCTACTATTATTACCGGGATGGAACACAGTTGTTCCAGGATGGGATAAAGTGCTCATGGAAGCAACAAAGGATTTTGATATTCTCTACATTGAATCACGTGAAAAAGCATCTAGTAAATTAATAAAGAAACCAAGAAATGATCCCGATCGACATTCCTCAGATATACAAGAAGTTCTGAATGATTTCGAAATAGATCAAAAAAAACTAATAATCTTCTCTTCATCATTCAGTGTCTTCTTTGCAGCTGATGGATTAGCCCAGAATAAATTTGATCCCTTCTTTACAATCTTCTTAGGACCTTCATGGAGATTAAACATGCCTCCAATAACCAGATACATTATGTATGTCTTACCAAATTTCGTTCTAGGTCCTACTAAACCTATCTGGAGATGGTGGATTAGAAAACGCAAAAGTGAGGATCCTGAACAGGCTGCAAAATATATTAGGGCTCTTGATGAAGCAAGCGCAAAGAAATGGAGAACTGTTGCTCCGAAATTTGCTCATGTTCGTTTTAGATATACTTACGAAAAAATTGAGAACCATATTGTGGTTATTGGGATGGAAACAGACAAAATGCATAAAGCACAAGAATCGAAAGATATTGCTAATTTCTTGAAGAATTCTACATATATCGATATGGGGACAAATAAGAAGACTCACTCAGCTGAGATGACAAAAGAAATTAGGAAACTTATAACGAAAATTGAAACTAAATGATTGACTTTATAAGATCACCATTTCGAAAAATATACACTTTACCAGCTTCTAGTTCTTTCCAGTATTCGAATTTAACAATCTCTTCAGAAGATATTATCGAAATAGGTTCTTCAACATTTTCTGTTACTATTTCAAACTTAATTTGGTTGTTTTCTCCAAAAATATTCTTCTTGAATGGAGGTCTAATAACAGCATAATAAAGGGATTTGTAACCTGAATAATATGCAAAAAGAGTATCTCCATGTGAAAGTAAGAAATTTAATCCACCTTGTTTTGAAAGCTCAGCTGCAGCATTTTCTATAACAGTTGCAAGCTCTTTGATATTATCTTTTCTTCCCATTTTTCGAATCTCTTCTAGAATGTAGCAAAAAGCAGCTTCTGAGTCTGTATCACCTTTGGCCTTGAAGAATTCATTTCTGTCTACTATTTGTCTGTATAATCTTAGATGACCATAATGTGCAAATACCCACCTATAATCAAAAAGATCAAAATCAAAGGGATGAGTGTTTTCGTACGAACTCTCCCCATGTGTTGCATACCTAATGTGAGAAATGAAGGTTTTTCCAAAGATTTCATGAGTTGATAAAGTTTTGAAACCAATTCGTAGAACTTTGTCAACGTCAAGAGACTGTTTGAACAACTGCCATTCTTCATTATTAAAGAAAGCATAACCCCATCCATCTGGATTATCTTCAGTAAAACTAGATGGTAATTTGAATGCCAGATCTATTTTTATCTCTTCGTTGGAGTTTATTCCCAGAAGCTGAGTCAAACAGTTTCACCTTAATAGATATGGGTTTCAAGCCTTAAAAATGATTTGTTTTCCAAAGTTTAGATGCGTTTTAAATAAAAACTTAAAAAGAACTTCATTTCGGAGAAGAGCACATAGATAGCAGACAGGTAAATCTTATGAAAATCAAATTTCTTTCAAAAGAATGGATAGAAGCTTACATGGTTGCATTAAATACTTCAACAGACTACAAAGAAGCAGCTAAAACCTGGGAAGGTGATTTTCTTTTTGTTGTAGAACCTGAGGAAGGGAAATTGGAAGAGAAAATAGTATTCTATTTAGATCTTTGGCATGGTGATTGTAGAAGTGTAGATTTCTTCAAAGAAGGAGAAGAGCTTCCTAAAAGTGAATATCAGTATATTGGAAAATACTCAAATTGGTTAAAAGTGATAAATGGAGAACTTGATCCATTAAAAGGTATTTTGACAAGACAGTTTAAGCTAGTTGGAGATAAAGCTAAAGTTATGCGAGCTACTAAAGCTGCAAAAGAACTAGTTAATACAGCTCAAAAAATCCCAACAGAATTTCTATAATCAATTTCCAAAGGAAAGATAAATATGTGGTTCTATATTGCTCCTCGAAAGATAGTTTATGGTATAGGTTCTGTTTCAGAACTTAATGAAATTCAAGGAACTAGTGCTATCATTGTAACTGATAAAACACTAATAGAATTAGGGATTGTTCAGAAAGTAGTAGAGATATTGGAGCAAAGAGAGATCAAAGTCTCTATTTTTGATAAAGTTGATTTTGAACCAACAATACCTTTAGCACTAGAAGGTTTAGAACTAGCAAAAAAAGGTGAGGTTGACTGGATAATTGCTGTTGGTGGGGGTTCCGTTATTGATTGTGCAAAAGCAATTTGGGTATTTTATGAAAATCCAGGTATGAAAATAGAAAGTGTATTTCCTGAAGATCCTCTAATATTGAGAAATAAAGCAAGAATGATTGCAATTCCAACAACAAGTGGAACTGGTTCAGAAGCAAACTGGGCTATTGTTATTACTGATCCCGAAACAAAACAAAAATTAAGTGTTGCACATAGAGAACTTGTTCCTGATATTGCTATTGTTGATCCAACTTTAACTTTACAGTTACCAAAGGACATTACAGCTGCTGTAGGTATAGATGTTCTCGCTCATGCAATTGAAGCATATACGGTTGGATGGAAGAATGTTTATTCAGATGCTATGGCATTGCAAGCAATTAAGATGGTTTTTGATTATCTTCCATTAGCTGTGAATAACACAGAAAGTTTGGATTACAGAGAGAAAATGCATAATGCTGCAACTATTGCTGGAATAGCAATTGGTAATAGTCAAATCGGTGGAGCACATTCTCTTGCACATTCTGCAGGTGCAATTTTTAAGCTAGCTCATAGTGAGATAGTTACTGTTACTTTACCTCATATGATGAAATATTGTATGGAAAACGAAAAAACTGTAAAGCTATATTCTGAAATAGCTAGTTTAATAGGTCTCCAATTCAACACTCCAGAAGAAGGAGCGGAAAGATTAATCATAGAAATTGAAGAACTAATTAATAAAATTGAATTGAAAACCAAGCTAAGTGACTTTGGTATAAGCAAAGCACAACTTGAAGAAAATATGAGTCTTTTAGTTGATTTTGCATTAAATGATACTGGTTCATTAGCAAATCCTAGCGAATTAAATGAAGAAGTAATCACAAAACTGTTCTATGATATGCTTGGAGAGATTAAGGGTGGTTATAGAGGTCAGATACTTCGTATTAATCTGTCATCAAGAGTAATTAAAAAAGAAGTACTCGATATGAATGCTGCAAAAAGATTCGTAGGGGGAAGTGGTCTAGCAGCATATTACTATTTCAAACATTTAGATAAGAAAAACGTTGAAGCCTTATCTCCTGACAATATTCTGATTTTTATCACTGGACCTCTAACTGGTCTTCCTACATCTTGTTCAGGTAGATACTCTATATGTTCTCGATCACCACTTACTGGTTTTTGGGGTGAATCAAATACTGGGGGTATGTTCGGTCCTGAATTGAAATTTGCTGGCTACGATGCAGTAATTGTTGAGGGTGCTGCTGATAAACCAGTTTACATCCTAATAGAGAACGACAAAGTTGAGATAAGAGATGCATCAAAGTATTGGGGATTAAATACATTCAAGACACAAGATCTACTTATTGATGATTTGAATGATGATTTTTTCAAAATAACTTGTATTGGACAAGCAGGTGAAAATCTGGTCAAATATGCTGCTATAATGAATGATCAAGGACGAGCTGCAGGAAGAACAGGGCTTGGGGCAGTAATGGGTTCTAAAAAACTCAAGGCTATTGTAGTTAAGGGAACAGATCGTGAATTCATACTCCCTAAAAGTTTCAAGGAAAAAACCATTGAAGCATACGATTCTGTCAAGGATGACTTTATGTTTGGTCTTACTCGTGATTTGGGTACTTCTGGTTATGTTGATTTAGCTGTTGAAATGTATGGAGATATGCCTATACGAAATTGGTCTGAATCTTCCTTTGAAGAAGCTTATAATATCTCTGGAGCAAGTATGGCTGAAACAATTTTAGTAGGTAGAAAGGGATGTTTTAGATGTCCTATTGAATGTGGACGTGTTGTAGAAATTCCTGATGGTAAATATCAACTTGAAAGAACCAAAGGTCCAGAATATGAAACTATAGCAGCATTTGGAACAAATCTCCAAATAGGTGATTTGAAAGCTATTGCTTTCGCCAATCAAAAAGCGAATGAGTACGGAATTGACACTATTTCTGCTGGAACTACTATTGGCGTTTTACTTGATTTAATCTCAAAAGGTGTTGTGTCAAACGATATAGTTTTTAATGGAAAGAAGTGTGATTTTGGCGATCCAGAAGTTTTGTTAAAATTGCTAGATATGATTGCTCATCGTGAAGGAATTGGTAATTTTCTAGCAGAAGGAAGTAAAAGGCTTGCAGAAAATTTCCTTCAACCTGAACTAGCACCACAAATAGCAGGACTAGAAGTGCCATTCCATGATCCAAGAGCTTTCAGTGGGATGGCGATACAATATTTAACAAGCCCAAGAGGAGCATGTCACAGTAATGGGGATGCATATCTTGTTCAACAAGGCATTATATTTCCAGAACTAGAAATTGATGACTTACCAGAAGACCGATTCGAAAGTAAAGGTATTGCTAAACAAATGTCAAGGATTCAGAGTTATAGACAGTTATACAATGCTATGACATTGTGCCAGTTCTTTAATCCCCCAGTTCCAATTGTTTCTGATTTGTTAGGTATGTCAATGAATGAAGAGTTTACTGTTGGAGATTTAGCTCTCTTTGGTGACAGAATATTTGCATTGAAAAGGATTCTAAATCTAAGATTAGGGTGGAAACCAGAATTACAAAAAATACCAAAAGTTATGATGCAAAAACTTGATGGTCCTACCGAGAGAAATATCCCAGATGTTCAAGTACAATTGGATGAATGGTATGAGTACCGTAACTACAATCCTTCTACAGGATGTCCTAATAATGAAGAACTAGAGAGATTGGAAATAACAGATCTTGTTAAATGCAAAGATACATTATTCGATAAATTGTAGAAACTTAATTTTTGGTAATTGGTAACATCTAAATACTATTTGTCAAAAAAGATATTGGGTACTATGGCAGACGATACTTCGATAAAGGCAGATTTATTTGCAGCTTTATCACATCCTGTACGTCGTCAAATATTAGAATTCATTGCAGAAAACAAACAAGTATCATATACCCAATTAACTGAAACTTTTGAATTGAAATCCGGTCCCCTATACCATCACCTTGGAAGGATCAAACAGTTTGTATTCCAAAACGAAAAGAAAAAGTATTGTCTGACTGAAGATGGACTAAAAGCCATAGCAATGCTTCAAACTTCAGAAGTTCCGACTCTACAAGAAATAGATGTTCTCATCAAACCAAAAATAATTGGAATTGGGAAGGTTTCTCTAGCTCCATTCATTAGATTTTTCTCAAAGAATCCTTACCATGTATTTATTGAGTTCTTCATTCTTGCAGCTGTAGCAGGATATCTGGGAGCAGCTAATGACATAATTATAGTGGGGAACTTTGTATTAAATGTCGAAATTTCGTTGTGGCTTGCTTACATAAGCTTATTTGGAAGTTGGATTTTCCTTGCAGGATTTTCAGAAATTCTAAGCAGAGTATTTTATAAGAAGAAACAGAGAACTGTTAATCTAATTGGTGTTACAAGTCTTCTTTATATTCCAGCTTTTCTATTCATAATCATTGTTTGGTTAGCTGGATTAATTGCAGGAACTACAATTGTAATTCCGTCCATACTCCTTCTTATTCTTCATGGAGTATTTCAAGTTTGGAGTTTTCTAGTAATTGCAACTGCTTTGGGGATACTCAAGGAACTTTCATTGGAGAAGTCTGCAATCATAGCAATGCTAGGAAATTATATTCAAATTTTCAGTGTTATATTCATAATGTTATCATAAAGAGGTGTTTCAAAAGGTTAAACGGCAAACTTACAGAAAGTTGTAGTCAAAGTTACACTAAATTGTAAGAAAAACTATTTAATTGTGTAACTGAACCTCTAATTTGCTGTAAGAAAAGCTATTTAATTAGAAAAATCGAAAGGTAATTCAACCAATAAGTTGGTGTTCAAACATGATGAAGGCGAAACAAATAAACCGACAGAAACTGTTTTTGGGTGGCCTTATGGCCATATTAGTCATCTCATCTTTCATGTACATTCCAGTGAATGCAAGTGATGATGAAGATGATGATGGATTACCTGACGAAGAAGAAGATGAAGACAACGATGGCGTTCATGATCACGATGAAGAAGAGAATGAACGAAATCTACAGATAGAAGTTTCAGATAAAGAAGCGCATATAGAATCTAGGCTGAAAACTGGAGATGTACACAATGAATTCAATGTTGAAATGCACGCGGAAGATGAAGGATTGAAATTCAATTTTGAATTTGAGAGAGACAATGATACAGTAGAAACAGAGATAGAATTTGAAGTAGTACTAACTGAAATCATTGAATATAGAGACATTGCAGCTGATGGATATTATAATGAATCAACTGATGAAGTTGTTCAAGTTTATGAACTAGATGAGTTTAATCCCATAGTTTATACTATTGAAACAATCTCTAACAATACAGTCCATGTTTTTGCAATTGAAACAAATGATACTGTCTTTTCTGCAACAATCTACATTGCTGGTGAATTCTCATTAGTTAATGATGTTCTTGTTGCTCCTACACAGCTAAAGATTGACATTGGAATACACAATTTCAACTATACTGAACTTGACACTGTTCTTGCTTTGAAAGTCAAACTTGGATCAGAGTTAGAAGTAGACTATGAAGATGATGATGTCACTGAAGATGAAGAAGATGAAAGAGCAACTGACGAACATGAAGTTGAGATTTCTATAGGAGATTACAGTGGTTTCTTTTCTTGGATTGAAACAGCTACTGTAGATGGCGTAGTAAAAGAAGTCAAAGCTACACCTATTGAAATCGGCGAAGAAGAAAACAAACTCTATTTGAACTATCCTCGTGGAAACGAAATTATTCATGACCCAAAAATCGGTATTGCAGGAATATTGCAGACTACACCAACAGGGTTCTTAGGCATAAGACCTTGGATCGTGCTTCCAGATCTGTCTAGAAATGAACTCTTAATTGTATCTGCAGTTGCATTCATTGCAATAACTAGTTTAGTAATGATATTCCGAAGAAAGAAGAGGGCATAATTTCCTCCATTTCTTTTTATTTTATTTTACATTTTTCTTACAATGAACATTTAGTATTTTGTGAGAATGTCCTTCTTGTATTGGAAATTCTTCCCAAAGATGTTCTGTTTTTGTAATTATATCAAAACCAGTTTCTTCGAGATAAACTTCTAAAGGTTTAAACCAGAAAAGAGATCTCTTACAGGGTCCTCCTTCCGGAATTCTTGTAAAAGGGGTTGAAATAACAAGAGAACCTTTTGCTTTGAGAATATCAAACAAGATTTGTATTGAGATTTGAACACAATCATCACTTAGCTTTCTTAGAATTCGGAAAAATTCATCATTTCTGTGTTTTAGATTCTCACAATATTTATTGAATATAGGCATCATATAATAATCCATTAGTCCTAAATGGGTTATAAAATCGAAGTTTAAATCTTCAAATTTCGAGATTTCAATCCTTTTGATTTCATCTAATTTCTCAAATAACAAATCTTCAGAAATCTCCTTCCTTTCATATTTTTGAAAAACATCCAGAACAACATCTGTAAATCCAGCTGTATTGTCAAATCGAATTAGTTCAACATTATGGAAATCAAATTTCTTTGAAAGGTAATCCTTAGCTTTTACCATACTTTTCTCATTTATATCCAGCAAGGTTAGTTTTTCTACACCTTCTAGCATCAGAGAGTTAATTTCAGGTACTGTATTTGTCACTCCAATAAACCCCCAATTTTCAATATTCTTCTTCATAGAATTATAGATGAAATCTTTAACTTCTTTATAATGAAAGTCCCATTGTTGCTTAAACTTCACATAAGTTTTCTCGTATTCATTCATCCATTCAATATTCATCTCGTTTGACATATACTTGGAGAAATGTTCAAGAAGTCAAATACTTTTTTCTCAGATATACTTCTAAGAGATGACAAAATGAATATTTACATAATAAGACATGGAGAAACACCATTTAATGTTGGTGAAATCAGAATCAGGGGGAGAACAGATGTACCACTTTCTGAATTAGGTAGAAAACATGCAGATGAAACAGGGAGAGTTCTCTCTGAAATTCCAATTGATGTGATTTATTACAGTGAATTATCCAGAGCTGCAGACACAGCTAAAGCAATAAAGAGATATCAAGAAAACGCTGAAATCCTTGAAGAGCCTTTGTTAATCGATTTCTCCTTTGGAGATTGGGAAGGTAAGAAAGGTGAAGAGGTTTTTGTGGAAGGTTTGAAGGAAAAATGGATGACTAATCCAAATAATGTGATTATTCCAAATGGAGAAACATTCTATCAGGTATTTGATAGACTTCATCGATTGTTTATGAGACTACGGGATCAAAAAGAAGAAAATGTTGTTCTAGTGAGTCATGGTGCAGTGATCAATCTAATATTCGTTTATCTTACAGAAACACATGCTTCTCATTACTGGAATTTTTATGCAGATCCATGTTCAATAACGAAGATAAAATTCCATCCCAATGGACAGTTCAATTTAATCAAATTCAACGACACACACCATTTGTCAAAGTCATAGTTGAAGAGTAAGTTTTAAGAGACCTCAATATGCCCTCGTATTGAGATGTCAGAGATTTTATTGGAAACTAAGAAATACTGGGAAAATGGGAAGAATTGTGCAAGATCAACATCATGCGGGATTTTGGATTATTTTGGATTATCTGGTTATACTAAAGTTATGGATTCTGCAATGATACCTTTTGGTGGTGGTGTTGGAGAGAGGTCAATTTGTGGATCACTATTGGGAGCTCTAGCAAGTATGTGTACAGTTCTTAAAGAAAAAGGGATTGAAGAAAAGATAATCTATGAACAGACAAAAGTCCTAAAAGCTAAGTTTAAGGAAAAAATGGGAACACTCTATTGTAAAGCAATTTTAGATGAGTTCATTGATGAAAAAGGAGTATTAGACTATGATAACCCTGGAAGAAGAAATCTATGCACTAATACTGTAGAAGCAGCAGTTCTAGGAGCTAAAGAAATAATAGAAAATATTTAGCTATCACGAATGAGCTTTTTGAGATAAAAAGAAAAAGAAAAAAGGGAAGGAGGATTATATTTCTACTGCAGTGACAGATCCAGTTGAAGTTTCTAAATCTAAGAAATATTGATTTTCAGCTGAAGCGTATCCAGGAGATGTATAGGAACTTCCAGAACCTAAGATATTTACGGAACCTGTACTAGTTGCACCAGTGATAGAATAGCCTATTGTTGAATTAAATGCAACATTTAGAGTAATACTACCTGTAGATGTATCAACATCAAATGAAACAGTAAAGTTCAATGGTAGAACAAGATTTTGCTCAATTGTCATTACAATTGACCCTGTTGAAGTCTGAACTACCCAGTCAACATCACCTGTTACAATAATATCCTTGTAAGCAAGACTTAATCCACCAGTACTAGTTTCAATATTTACATTGGGTGTTTCTAGAGTTGTTCTTTCTCCAAGATCAGCAGAAACTCTTCCTGTAGATGAATCAAGATCTAGATCACCTATAGTTGTATTCACTGAACCACTCAAATCAAGTGATACTCTTCCAGTACTTGCTGAAAAATAGATATCAGTAATATCTAGATTATCTATTCCATTCGATACAAGGGAGGAACTTCCAGTACTTGTTAAAATACTGTAGTCAACAACTGCATCTGGATGTAGTTTGATAGTAATATCATAGGTGAATGCTTGTTTATTCCAGAAGAAGAATCCATAATCTCCAGAATCAAACGTAATCTCATGAGCCACACCGCTTTCGTAAATTGAGTGGAAATTCTTCGCATCATCTATTGAAGCTCCTGGTCTTCCTTTAACTTCAATAACAGCATCAAATAATTTAGTAGCACTGCTATCGTAGCTTATATCTATCGAACCTACACTATTATCCATATTTAGAACAATATTAGTTTCTGTTAAGTTATCAATTTCATAGTGTAATGTTCCAACATCAACGAAATTTATAGAACCAAAAACACTAATTAAAATGATTGGAACTATAATAAGTAATGCAATAACAACACCTGCACCTATCGCTTTAGGACGACGATAAACAGGTTGGACAGGCACTACGTGAGCTGCTGATGGTACTTTTTGTTTTGGAGGAGCTGAAGGTTCTTCAACTGGTGTCGCTACTGCAACACCTTTCACATATTCTATTTTTGAACCACACATATGGCAGAAGACAGCTTTATCAGTTAGGTGTGTTCCACAATGTGTGCAAAAGTTTTCAGTCATATTTTTCACTTCTCGTCTTATTTACTTCTAATTGAAATCTTGGAAACCGAATAATATAAAGGTATTCTATTACCGATTTTTTCACGCCATCTGAAACTTCATTCATTTGCGTTTCTAGGGGATTTAACAAATAAGAAACCCAATGAAGCAGTAAATCTCATTCCAGTAATAATCCACAAAAATAATATTATTGTTGGCCACTCTCCGAGTGATAATTGTACAACATCTCTTAATATCCCTGAGAGAAGAGAACCAAGAAATGTTGCAATACCTAAAAAGAAGTAGAATAATCCGGTATAGGTCCCTTTTTCTTTCTCCGTTGCGCTATCTAAGATGTAAGCACTCTCACCTACCATGTAGAAACCATTTCCTAAACCACTAACAGCGGTACCTATAGCCATGTGCCACCAATGAGGAACCCATAAGACGGTGATTACAAGATTTAGTGGAACAAAGAACATAACAAACCTACCAATGAACAAGACTACTTTCCTACTTATTCTATCTATGAATGGTTTAGTGACAAGCAAAGTTACTATCATAAGTCCACTAAATGCAGCCCAAAGGTAGGTGTTCTCTTGAGCTGAAGCATATTCAGCTCGAACTACTGGAAAGATTGGCCATCCCAATGACATTGAAAAGCCCATTAAAGAACCTACTATGACAAAATTACGAAATCGCTTGTTTTCTCTTAAAGGAGCAAAACTCAGAACATCTCTTTTTTCCAGTTTCTCAGTTGGAGGATCTGTCAGAAATACACTTATTGTCCCAGTTATTAAGAACAGACCAGCAGCTGATTCTAGAATAATAATATATTGTAAATATTCTGTAGCTCCTTCTGCACTCAAGAAGCCAACTGCTAACAAACAGATTAATGAAGCAACAGCACCTATAAGAGTAACAAGATTTAGAAGACTTGCTCTATTCTCTTTTTTAGTTAAATCTCCTAGAAGAGCTGTAAAAGCTGGTGAATAACAAGCTATGAATAGAGAGAAAGCAACAACCCCTATAACCAACACCCATACGTTTCTAATTAAAGGAAAAAGAGCTAAGGTGACTCCAGAACCATATAATCCAATTAAAATGAGTGTTTTTCGTCCAAGAAAATCAGAGATACGACCAAAAGAAGATTGAAACGCAAGTTGAATCAAATTCCTGAGAGAAGTTATCAAAGCAAGAGCAGTTCCAAATGCCTTTACTTCGTCTGTTCTAATTATAACAGCATAAAGTTCTATAAACATTCGAGAGATGAATCTGGCAGCTGTTCCAACTGCAGATATTGCATAAACTAGAAAGAAAGTCTGAGCTAGCTCATCCTTATTTTCAGATGTGGAGTCAGCATCTTGAAGTGTTTCTATCTTCTCTGATTCTTTCATCCAAAACCACATCCACTTCCAAGTGACAATAAGCATTCAATTCACTTGCAAATAACTTTTTCCTAAAATTTGATAGAAGAATCAAGGTCTCAATCTTTCTTTTAGTTCATCGAGAACTTGCTGTTCCACACCACAACTTATGAGGTATGGTTCAATTCCCCCTTCCTCGTATACTTTCTGGAAAACATACTCCATATCTTCAGCTTGGGTGTAAATATCAGTAGCTAGATAATCTTGAATAATATTAGCTTCTGGAGCATTCATTAGAAGTAAAACCAAGGCAGACATAATTCCTGTTCTATCTCTTCCTGCATGGCAATGAAGTACAATAGAATAGTTATCTGGACGAGAAAGGATATTGAAGAACCTCTTTATCTGATCTTTATTATGGAATAAGGTATACCAGCAGAATTG
>JAEOTK010000040.1 GCA_016839875.1 Candidatus Heimdallarchaeota archaeon | reverse complement strand
TGCAGCACGACTGTAAATAGATCTCGAAGTTTTTCTTGCTCTTGCTTGAACATCGGTTTCTTCAATTCTATCGTCATAATAATACTTTGTTCTTCTGATCTTCTTCTGTTTCGACATTTAGCAAAACCTTCTGGTTATAATTATGTATATTCGTACTTAGAATATTCACTCAAAAACGGCAATACAATACATTTATATATCAGTATTAAAAATAGTATTATACAGAAAGTTCAATACCAACTGTGAATTACTTACATTGTGAATATAGGTGAGGTTGAATGAATAAGAAAGATAAAAAGGACAAAGACGAATTCCGCAAAAATATTGGGGAAGAATTCAGAACAGTTCGTTTCTACTCTAACTTCAATGGAGTGGAAAAAGAGTATGGTTATGACTATAAGCGAGATTCTGAAGGAAAGGAAGAATATCGTGAGATAGGAGAAATTCCAAATGAATTTGGAAAAGAATTTTTTGATAGAATTCAAAATCTCGATAAATCTTTTGAATGGGATACTAATTTGTTTTCCCGTTCTCTAGAAAGGTTTGGGGACATTTTCCCAAGCTTTGATCGATTATTTGGTGGTCTTGGAAAACCACGATTACTCCACAGTGGAGAAGAGAAGCAAGAAATTCTTGAACAAAAACCTATGAAGGATTATGCTGTTGCTTATGATCTTCAAGCAGATAAAGAGAACAATCAACTCTATCTCATTGTTGAACTTCCAGGTTTTTCCAAAGATCAATTAAGCTTAAAGTTGATTAAAAACCACTTACACCTGATTGCCGAAAATGGCAAAAAGACAATTGACACTAAAATCCCCCTTCAACATGAAATCGACAAAGAATCGAAGATTAAAGCTACTATGAAACATGGGATATTAGAGGTCAAACTCAAACTAGTTGAATCTGAAAATGGGGATGAAACTAACATCCCTATCAACTAGTTTTTCCATATTTTAATAATGATTATTGGTGAAAATTATGTCAGCTACTGAAGAAGATAAAAAAACACATTTGCGAGTCAAAGAAGCACTACAACGAGATGTCGGCAGAGGGATTGTTCGAATATCTCAAGATGTCGCAGATGTTCTTAAAATAGGTACTGGAGATATTGTGAGTATTGAAGGTGAAAAGAAAACATATGCACGTGCATGGAGAGGAATTCCTGAAGACTTTGGTAAAAACATCATACGCCTTGATCGTATGATTCGAATGAATGCTGAAGTTGGGATTGATGATAGAGTCTCAATAGAAAAATCATCAGCTTTAAAAGCCAGAAAGATTGTTTTTGCTCCTACAGAAAGAGTGCAACTTAAAGGCATTGATACTTGGTTAAAGCAGACACTCGAAGATAGAGTTCTAACTACAGGAGACATTATACCTATAGGTTTAGGAATGTCTCGAAAAATATACTTGGGTGTTGCTTCTTTAACCCCCGCATCAGAAGCAGTTATCATGACTGCTGAAACAAACATACAAATCAGCGATAAACCTTGGGAGGACATCAAAGCTCTAGATGTTAAACAACTATCCTATGAAGACATTGGAGGTCTTGGTGAAGAAATTTCTCGTATTCGTGAAATGATTGAATTACCTTTGAGACACCCTGAACTTTTCAAGAGATTAGGAATAGAACCACCAAAAGGGGTTTTACTTCATGGTCCCCCAGGAACTGGAAAAACTCTATTGGCTAGAGCAGTGGCAAACGAAACTGAAGCTAGTTTCTTTGTACTTTCTGGTCCAGAGATTATGTCCAAATTCTACGGGGAGTCAGAACAAAGACTTCGTGACCTCTTTAAGGAAGCATTCGATAGTGCCCCTAGTATTGTTTTCATTGATGAATTGGATGCTATTGCACCAAAACGTGAAGAAGTTACTGGAGAAGTTGAGAGACGTGTAGTAGCGCAACTTCTAGCTCTAATGGATGGTTTAGAATCTCGTGGACAGGTAATTGTCATTGGTGCCACAAATAGGGTAAATGCAATTGATCCTGCATTGAGAAGACCAGGACGTTTTGATAGAGAGATAGAGATAGGGATACCCGATAGAGATGGACGTTATGAAATACTGCTAATTCACACTCGTGGTATGCCTATTACTGAAGATGTCGACCTCGGACGTTTTGCAGATTTAACTCACGGATTTGTTGGAGCAGATATTGAAGCTTTGATTAAAGAATCCGCCATGCAATCGCTACGAAGAGTATTACCGGAAATAAATCTTGAAGATGAAGAAGTTCCACTGGAGGTTTTACAAAAAATCAATGTAACAAATGAAGATTTTCTAAATGCCTTAAGAACAGTAGAACCCTCTGCACTTCGAGAAGTATTTGTGGAAATACCAAATGTAAAATGGGAAGATATCGGAGGATTAGAGGATGTCAAGGAAGAGATGCGTCGAGCTGTAGAATGGCCACTTAAGTATAAAGGATTGTACAAATCTATGAAAGCTCAACCACCAAAAGGAATTCTACTTTATGGTGTACCAGGAACTGGAAAGACATTAATCGCAAAGGCAGTTGCACATGAATCAGAGGCAAATTTCATTAGTATTAAGGGACCAGAAGTTCTTAGTAAATGGGTAGGAGAATCTGAAAAAGCAATTCGTGAGATTTTTAGAAAGGCAAGACAAGCAGCTCCCTGCGTTATATTTCTAGATGAAATTGATTCTATAACTCCTGTCAGAGGAAGGAGTAGTGATTCAGGGGTAACTGAAAGAGTAATCAGTCAAATCCTAACAGAACTTGATGGATTAGAAGAGTTGAGGAGCGTTGTTGTTATAGCAGCAACAAATAGACCGGATATGGTAGATCCTGCTCTGTTGCGACCTGGACGTTTTGATAGATTAGTAAGAGTAATTTCTCCGAATCTAGAGGGCAGAAAGCAGATTTTTGAGATTCATCTGAAAGGAACACCTCTTGGAAATGATGTTGATCTTGACAGCCTAGCTAAAGAAACTGAAGGATTCTCTGGTGCAGATATTGCAGCAGTTTGTAGTGAAAGTAAATTAATCGCTATCAGGAATTATGTTGCTGAATATGAAGAAGATATTAAAGAAGATGAGGAATTGGACCCTGAAAAATGTGATTGTAAGGTCAC
>JAEOTK010000039.1 GCA_016839875.1 Candidatus Heimdallarchaeota archaeon | reverse complement strand
TAATGCTTATCATATTGATCCTATATGGGATGTTGTCTATGAATTTATGGATCATTTCTATCCCGTTGAACCTATTTCAGAACTAGAACCTGATCCCAATTTCAAACAAACAGGAAAGAAATTTACTGGGAATTATAGATGGACTCGTGGCCCTTACAATACTCCTGCTGTAATCAATTATCTCATTGAATATAAACATGTGAGTATAGATAATGAAGGATATCTAGATGTTTCTGGAATCAAATTTGTGCAGGTAGGGGAATTCCTATTTCGAGAACCTGAATATGAATTCTATTTGGGTTTCAAAGAAGATTCTAAAGGAAAGATTATTCATATGTTCTATAGTCATGTACCAGCAAATGCATTAGAAAAAATGACTGGAGCTGATAATCCCGCTATTGCTTGGAGTATCTGTATCACTATGATTATCATCATTCTAGTTTCATTAGTATATAATCCAATAAGAAGGAAGATTAAGAAAGAAGAGAAATATATTCCTGATACGAAAATTGAGAGATATACTAAACTTACTACTTTGATTACAGGATGGGGAATTATTGGCTTTATAGCTGTTTACGGTGGTTTTTCTGCTGCTTTATTAGTAACAGAAGCTATTTTTCCTGTTACACGAGCTCTTCTTGTTCTACCTTATCTCTTAGCAATCTGTCTTCTTACTCTTATTGGATTATTAGTTTATCTATTGATAAAGAAGCAAGGATCAAGTATTATCAGAATAAATGCTTCGATAATAACAGTAGTAGCTGTTGTATTTATCTGGTGGATGGTCAACTGGAACATTCTAGGATCATTCTATACTTAGATATAACTTAAGTGAACCTTATTAATGCTAAATTTAGAATATAGAGTGGAATGAGTAATAGCTTATATGATTTTAGGAAATTAGAAAGACAATATAGATTACTAAATCGTTTTCAAAAAAAGCAACTAAGTAAACATTTTGAAAAAAAACTAGTTAGTACTTGGTCAAAAGATGCAATAGAGCGATTTAAGAAATTGCTCCCAGAACTACCGTACATAGGTGGAAAGGAGAATTACTTTACACAATTTCTTATCATGACAGCTATGTTGACACCGATTGTAAAAATAATGCATGAGGAAAAAGTACCAGAAAGAACAATCGGACAAATAATGTTCGATCTAGCAGAATCATTCTTTAATCTTATGCCTAAATTAATCCAAAGAAGACAAGGCAAAAAGATTTTTACAGAAGAAAGTAAGACCGAGTGGCAGAAAAGATGCCTTGCTAGTCAGGAAAAAAACCAACCTTATGACTGGATTTGCGAGTTTGTTGAAGGTGGAGATGATGAAGGATTTGCCTATGGTTTTAATATGACTAGATGTGGTAATGTGGATTTCTGGAAAGATCAAGGACTTGAACAATATGTACCATATCTCTGCTTAATTGATTGGCCGGGGTGGAGAGCAAAAGAGATTGAAGCTTCAAGAACACAAACTCTTGCACATGGAGCAGAGTACTGTGATTTTAGGTATATTCGATTAGGTTCGAATTGTCCTAGAGGATGGCCGCCTGAAACACTTCAAGAGTGGAAAAAATAAGCTTAATGTCTTTGGAAAATCATACTATAGTTCTTGAAAAGTGCATGTCTTGATTTCTCTATATAGAGATTTTTGAAATCATTCTCTTCAAGATAATCTATTATATTTTTTGCTGTATAAATTCCATAGTTCTTTGAAAGAGGTTTAAAGATTTTAACTAGAAAATTTGGATAAGTCAGGTCATAGAAAAAGTAAAATCCATCTGGTTTAAGGACTCGTTTAATTTCATTTAAAGCATCATTCCAATTGGGAATGTGGTGTAAAACATATGTAGAAATAGCAAGGTCATACTTCTGGTTTTCACTAAAATCAAGTTTTGTTGCATCAGCTACCTTAAACTCTAGATTCTCTCTTTCTTCTTGAAATTCTTGCGCCAATTCTATTTGTTCGGGATCAATATCTATTGCTGTAACATTCATCTGATATTTCTTGTTTAAGTGTGCAGCGAGAAATCCTACACCGCATCCTATTTCAATTACTTCTTTGATATTATCAATATCAAATTCCTTCCCTAGTCTCTCAATTAACTCTATGTTTCTTAAACCATGTTTTTTACTATTAACAAACTTCTTCTCCAACTTAGTCATTTTCAAGAGTATCAACTTATTATTTTTCAAGAAATTATTTAAGAATTTGTACTGCGTGAAATCAGATTACTTTTCTATTTTTTCAAGAAATTCTAGAACGTGTGGTAGAATCACTCCTGGAATAAATTGCACATTATGTCCCATCTTTTCAAAAAGAATAGCTTTTGCGTTTTTCATTTTTTTGCTTACTTCAGCAAGATGAGGATAAGGATTCCATTCATCTTTTTCTCCTGCATACAATAAGAAAGGCATATCTAACTCTGGAAGGTGTTCATCTACTTTGGTAAACAAATCATCACTATTGGTCCAAGCATTAATAGCTTTGAAATCCATAGCTCGTATACCCTTCTCAGTCTCAGGATTAATAACCTCTCCCCTTTCTTTCATTACTGCAAGCAGACCATCTGCTCCATCCTTGAGTTGTTCTCGGATTTTATTCTGCAATTCCATTGTTTCCTCTGTAAGTCCTTGTGGATGCATCCCTCCAATTATAAAACTATGAAATCTTTCAGGATAATCTCTAGATAAACAGAATGCTAGATACCCTCCCAATGAATATCCCCAACAATGTGCTTTTTCCACTTTTATATCATCTAAAACTGCAATGATATCTGATGTAAAATTTTTTGTGTAATATGCTTTCGAATCATGAGGTTTATCACTCGCACCATTACCTCTGAGATCTACTAAAATAAGTTGATATTTTTCTTTCAAAGTACTTACATGATTTGCTGCATACCACTCATGATGGCTTCCCGGACCACCATGGAGCATAACTATAGAAGGACCTTCTCCCTCAACAACATAATGGATTCTCACTCCATTATTATCTACAAATGGCATGCTCTACAGAAGCCTTTAAACATTCTTAAAGGTTCTTCTTCGATTTGCAACTAATCTTCCTTCTTGCGAAACATTCCCTTTATTGAGGTAACTGCTTTTGAATCTTTTCTCATTAATCCGATAATTGCAGCTAGCAATATAAGG
>JAEOTK010000277.1 GCA_016839875.1 Candidatus Heimdallarchaeota archaeon | reverse complement strand
GCAAGATAGCGAAGGAAATCTAATACCTAGATTAGGAAAAGGTTATCCCAAGAGAACATGGAAAGGACATGAATAAATAAGGTGAAAGAATGAGGTTTCATTTCAAATGTAGTAAAACATCGACCACAATTATTGCTCCGCCTGTAATGATGAAGATTAGACCCTCTGATAGAAGTGTTGCTCACCAATGGAAAATGTACCATGAGACACCAAGGTTTTTCGATTCAGTTCAGTTTAATGTTGAAGAAGTAATTTTAAACTGGGGAAACAGAAAAGCTAAATTAAAACCTCCCTTTCATTATATTAACTTCGAGTTTGAAGGTTATGGTTATTTTGTTGAACAAGGAGAAGAAGTAGAGAAAATGCAAGAAACAGGAAGTGCTTGGAAATATATTCCTCTTAAAATTACAATTAGTTTAAGCGAACATCAGTTCAATCTTTTATCTAGCACCCTAGATGGAAAATATTTAGAACATATTTAATTATTTAACTAGTTGAATAGTTTTCATTTATCATTATCTTTCCTTCTTGCACTACTCCACACCAATTGCAAATTCTATCTCCTGTTCTTTCATCAGAAATAATCAAATGATACCCACAATCATTACAACTTTCCTCTTTAGTTGGAAGATAAGTTGTTCTTATTTCTGTTATCATCTTCTCATCTCTATTAGAGTAGGATAATCAGTATGAGCTCATAGATCACTCCACTCAAACCAATCAAAATCCCTACAGCGTAGAACAATATGGTGTAAATCTTCTTCTGAGTTAAAGAATAATCTAGAAGTTCTGCTCTTTTCTCATCTAGTTCTATCTTCTTGAATAAACTGATCATTGGTTGAGCATAAACCACTAATCCCACAAAACTTACCATACAACCTAAGAATATAACTAACACAGCATACTTCAATAGTTGATAAAATTCTATTCTCACAAATATCAAGACTAGATTAACAATGCTAACACTGAAGAGTAAAACAAACAATATCTCCTGTCCTCTCAGTAATCTCAAGTAATTTCTTTTAGTCTTTACTCCAGTACTCACTTCTACTTTTTCCACTTAAATCACCTGTTATTTTAATGGAGAAAGTAGACCTTCCAATCCTTCTATCATGGATTCTACAAGATTATCTAGAGCTTGTTGTTCTCTGACAGATGAGAGGAATTTCTGCAATTCTCTATTTTCTGGATAATTTCTTTCTATATTAGTTCTCAATTCTCTGAAATGGTCTACTACTAATTTGGTATAAAGATAAACAATTGGATCTTTTTCTCCTCTTCTTAACTCTGCTTCAGCTCTACTAGCAACTATCATTATATCTTCTTGCTTTTTAGGTGGAATGAGACTGATAGAGAGATCTAAAGGAAGTTGCAATAATTCTCTTTGTTCTTTGACCATCTCGATTCCTTCTTGAAGAACCTTAAGAGCAGAGATATTCCAAGTAAGTTCCTCATATAGAGATTGAGTAACTTGATTTTTTCCCACTTTCTTCTACCTTCTTTCTTTTCTTTCAGTGGGAAGAGGAACAAGAACAGCACATGTTCACAATGTTAATCCAAGCTTTGGTTTATAAAGTAGGCAAAAAGAAAATCTTAAAGTTAAAGTGGGTGATGAAGAGAAGTAGCAATCAAGCTAAAACCTAATTTTTCTATGTTTTTTCTTCCCATTCATATTTCAAAACTATATACTGACTCATCAGTTTCAAGAAGATTGCTCTAGCATTGTCAAGGTTAGAATCCAAATACACTGCTCCAATAATCGCTTCAAAAAACCGTTCTAAGAATGGTTCTTTATCAAACATCCTTCTATCGTATTCACCTTTGCTAAGTAAAAGAATCTTCTCGTTTTCAATGCTAAAGGAAACAAAACTTTGCCACAACATCAGACCTTGATTCTCCCCTTTCTCAAACAGATCAGAAAACAGACTAATTTCTCCTTTTTCTGTAAATCCAAGTTCAATTGCTCTTTTCACAGCGAAGACTCTCACAAGTCCATCTCCCAAAGCAGCAAAAGATTGGCAATGAGGACAGTTCTTGTGTTCATTACTATAAGCTTTTGACGTAAAAGCTTGTTTTAGAAGAGATTTATTAGTGAAAGAATAACCGATTTGTTGTTCGAAAAACTCTAGTTCTTGCATGTACTCATCAGGTAACATAGGATCTATATTAAAGAGTAAATAAAAAAGATAATTATTAGTTAGCACATAAGCAAAAGGTTCTTCATTTTATATCCACCATTTTAAAAACTATAAACTCATTGTCTTGTATAATGAGAATAAAAATCCTGTACTCAATTGCCTTTATCCTAATCTTAGCCAGTATTCTCGGATTCGTTCATTCTAGACCTCAAGTTCAAACTTACTTAATTAACTACCTTTATTCAGACAACCAACCTATTTATACACAATTGTATAACGGAAATGATAAAGCAATTTTCTATGTGATAGGAGAGGAATATGGATGTTCAAGCTTATTTAAAGAGAACAATCTGAACAGCTCTCTTCAGTTTCAAAGAGCAAAATTCAACGCAGAATTTAGATTAGCAGAACGATTAAGTGAATCTTGGGGATGGGATTTCTTTGGTTTCTATGGGTGCATACCTTTATTCAATAATTATGACTATAATACTATTCTGATATTCTTTCATGGACATGGAGAGTTAAGAAAAGGTAATCAGATGTTCTGTTTCAAATTAAATCATCCTTTGGAGGTTAAGAAAATTTCTAGGAAAATCTCATGCAAGAATCTTACAGTAATTGTATCAAGCTGTTATAGTAAAAACTGGCATGATGAATTTGAAAATGAGAACCTAAATGGATTATATACAAGTGATTTGAAAAACACAATATCTATTGAGTCACAAAAAAGTTTCCGACTACCATTAAAACCGACTTGTTATGACTATCCTTTCTGGTATATATTTGAATCATTAAATTTCGGTACATTCTTTATCAATGCCTTACTTTCTAATCAGAGCTATATACAAGCAAATAACACTGCTTACTCTATAATTGAAGATAAGAATTGGAATTGATGTATCTAAGTAGAAAAGTAATGTATCAGAATATACCTTGAAATATAAAATTATTCAAGATAACATTTCATGTCAAATGTATGTAAGATGCTAATAGTATTATCAATAACACAGTTACACACACTTCCCTCAAGATTTTACCCTGTTTAAAAACTAATTCTCGCATCACTAGTTGATGAAAAATTTAATTCTTCCAGAATCTAGTGTAGAAAGACAAGAAGCTTACGAAAGGATATTAGCTCAACTACTAGCAAAGGCATTACTTATTTTTCCAACAGAAGAAATTGATAGGGAGCTATTTCTTTCCATGCTAAGAGAACAGTATAAGAACCATGAAAGACTCTCCCAAAGTTTCAATTGTAAGTGGGGAAAGATTAACAATCCTGCTAAATTTATCAAGAATTTGAAAGATAAATATTGGGAATATGAAGGAGTGCAAAAACACTATAATGAATTTTTTCAAAAATTAAATTCTGATGATCTAGAGCATTTGGTTAGATTATGGTATGTTAAGTTTGATCTCTCCGAAATCAAGGAACTAGTTGAGCAATTCTTCTCTGATGATGAAGAGAAGAAGAATCAAGCTACAGAGATATTGAAAGGAATAGGAGTTGACCGATTAGATCACTTCCTTGCAGAAGAACTAGGAAGAATTTATCGTTTACCTCCTTTAGAGTTTCTAGAGATTTACTACCAATACTTCGCTTCTACTAGGGAAGAGAATCCCGTAGGTGAAAGACTATTTCTAGCTAAGATTGAGAGGATTCAAGGTTTGTTGTTTGATTGTATTTGTTACGATTTAATTCATGCAAACGATGAACTGGAGGAGATGAGAGACGAGAAACTCTCTGAACTGATCAAAGAACCAATATCTATTGAAGAAAAAATTGCTATCTTAAGGAAACTTCTTACTCTCTTTCCTTTCCATAGATATCTTAAATCTGAACCAGGTTTTCCAGAGAATCCAGGATATTGGTTGTATGCTGAGGTTATAGAAACATTGGGTGAACTGGGAGAGGAAGAAGCAGAGAAGGTTTTACTAGAAATTGTTCAAGGAGATTTTCATCATCAAGAGACCAAAGAGGAAGCTTCTGAACAATTGCGAAAGATAGAAGAAAAGAGATATCTTGATCAACTCCCTACATTAGAGGATTTATAGAAGAAATAATTCCAATCTCATTTTCTAATTTTATCCAAAAAATTTTGAGAGAGCTTTCCTTAATCATTTTTTTTAGATGCAGTCACACTCATTATACTAGAAGCGAATTTTAAATTATTTCTTATGAAGAATATCCTGTAGCTTTGGATCGAATTTATCATAAACTTGTAATAATTCTGATGATATCGCATTCCTAGCCGAATCATTTCTCAAGATAACTGAATATTCTTTTTCTCCAAATGCAGGATTTAATGTTTTAAGAATTTTAGATTCTTTTCCATTTTCCAATGAAATTTCATTTTCATAAGTGTAGATATCTTTGTACGACGATAGAACCAAAGCAGATAAATCTGGATAAGTTTGTAAAATTGGATATATTTTATGATCTAATATCTCTATCAATTCTTTGATATTAATAGGTCTACTCCCCCCATATATACAAAGAATCCCTGGATTATCATTTGTTTTTAGTTGTTTTTGTTTATCAATTATAGTTTGACGGATTTTATCTCCAATCTGTTTCTCTTCTTTATGAACAAACCTCATTCCATTATAAGTTGTTAAGTTCTTCATTTCTCTAGGGTATAGTTCAAGAATAAGTTTACCTTCTTTTATGATTGTAGTTTTTCTGCATTTTTCTTTTGCTTCTTCTGC
Organism: Candidatus Heimdallarchaeota archaeon; assembly: GCA_016839875.1. The sequence goes on along the minus strand of JAEOTK010000277.1, from coordinate 1,652 downwards.
TTTTACTTCAATTTCCTGAAGCAGATTTTCTTGAATACTTATTGGAATTTTAATTAAATTTCCAGACATAAAAATTTTATATTTCCACATTAATCCTTGCAAGTTTTGGTAAAAAATCATTTTTTCTCTATATTCGTTCGGTTGATTTACTGTTGCAATTTCAATATTGAATACTGAATTTCCAAGTTTAACATTTAAATCTGGAGTATTTTCACTAGCATTTTCTTTCACAAAAAAGACATCGAAATCTTGGATCTTAAATTTTAATGCTGTTTCTATTTCAAAGAGTGCAGCATAAGCACTAAAGTAGTCCATATTATTAAAGACTCGTTTAATCCTGATTTCATAATTTGGAATAGTTGAAAGTATTTTGAATATTTTATTAGCTCTAATCAACCAATCATAATACATGTTTGAATTAAATCTCATATGAAAAGGCGGACTAGTAGGAACTTTAATATCTAATTTTTCTGCAAATTTTCTGATTTCTAATATGGAATTTAAAACATCTATCTCTTGATTTGATTCTTCATGTACAGAACGATGAAATTCTACACAGAAATCCCACGAACTCATTTTTTCACTCATTTTTATTTCAACATTCTTTATTTAGTTACTCTTTGACTACTAAGATATCATCTTATTCTTTTTTATCAAAGAATTCTGACAAAACCTTTCTGAATCGTTTCTCTATTTCCTCTCCAAATTCTTCAAGTGTAAATCCTGAAGATTCATACTCTTCTCCTTCATCTTCTATTCTTTCCCCCATAAAATACTCTCCTGCTGCAACAGGAAGAATGATTTTTTCTGGTATTTTCTCCAATAAACCTAAGGTTTTCTCAGCCGATATTATTGGACAATGTTCTAGTTCAAATTTAAGTTTGTTTTCTATATACTTGATTAGAAGCTCTTTATTTACTGGTATTTCTTTTGATTCATAATCAAATTCTGCAATTAAATAGCTATTAATCATAGTTCTTAAAATTTGATAATTTCTAGATTCGAGTTTAAAACCTTCTTTATTTTCTTCATACCACTTAACTAGACCTTCAACACTTTCATTTTTAGCTTTAATTTCATCAGATAAAGGATGAGCTTGATCAACATGCCAACCAGTATATAAACCGAAACCCAGATTATGTTTGCAAATTCCATCACATGTTTCTCTATATTTGCAAAATATGGTCTCAGCAGTTTCCCAATACCACCCCTCTATTTCTTTACCTGAAATCCATATCTTATTCCCTTTCATTTTAGAAGCAAGATCACAGAATTTTCTTGCTGTTTCTGTTGGTTCTACGAAAGAAACATAAAAGAATTTATCATTTGATTCTGTTTCGAATTCCTTCAACATAGTCATTATGTCAACAAAAATTATACTACTGGATTTCTGAGGTACTCTTATTTTTATAAATGGTTCTTGTGGAACTTCTTCATTCATAGTATCAGCTTTAACCTATTTTCTTTTGTGTTTAAATACTTTTTTCGCTCTCAGTCTACCGAAACTATTATGTTGAGGACATGGATAGTTGTGGAAGAAGATCAGGATTCAATCGATGAGGTCTACCAAGTTCTTTTAGATTCCTCTCTCAATTCTATTCAGAATGGTTCTCTTTCTCCTGCTGTTAATATTCTCAAAGATTTGATAGATG
>JAEOTK010000276.1 GCA_016839875.1 Candidatus Heimdallarchaeota archaeon | reverse complement strand
TAATACCACTAGGTTTACTATTTCGAATAGATCCAATATTACTAGCTGTGATAGCTGCAATTGGTTCAAGCATAGATTTTATGCTTCCTCAAGGAACTCCACCTACGATGATCGCTTATAGTACTAATAAATATACAGTCAGAGAAATGGTGAAGATTGGTTCAATAATAGATATATTTGGTTTATTACTTCTTTCATTTGTTTTACCATTCTTTTGGAAAGCAATAAAACTTGTAAATTTCTAATCTTTTTTTTTTATTCTACATCGTTTTCGTCTTTAGTTGGTTCTGGTTTCTTTCCTGGCCACCAGTTCCATTTTTCAGCAATTGCCATAATTGCTGGAACAAGTACTGTTCTGATTATGAATGTATCAATAAGCACTGCAATACAAAGCATAAATCCAAACTGTATGAGGACCATCTCTCTTGCTAGAAGTAATCCGGAGAAAGCTATTGCCATAATTATACCTGCAAATGAGATTACATTTCCTGTTTTGTATAATCCTTTGTGTATTGAAGCTTTATCAGTAAAACCCCTATCTCTAAATTCGCTAATTCGACTTAGGAGAAAAATATCATAATCCAAAGCTAGCCCAATTAGAATTGAAAACGCCATTACAGGAGTTATCCAATAAAGCGCATTTACTTCAGCTAGTGCAGGACTCAATTTACCAAAGAATGTACTCTTAAACACAGCTATAGCTAAACCATAAATCCACGATAAGGTAATTCCAACAGTAATTATTAGTCTCAAAGGAATAAATACTGATTTGAACATTATTGCAATAATAATATAGACCACAATTAATGTTACAATCATCATTATAGGAAATAACTCATATACGTTATCAATGGCATCAACCATAATAGTGGATCCTTCTGCTAGATGAATTTCATAATCTTCAGATTGAAATTCCTCAAGAATAATTCTTGTTTCTTTTACCCAATTTTCAGCTAGATCTCCCCATGGATCAAAAGGTGTTGAGATTTCTACTAGTATTGTAGAATTATCTTGGTTCGAATATCTATCAAAGACGATTCGATACATCTCTCCTAATTCAGTATAATAGTTGGGATATGAACTATTCAAGAATGTTCGAGCAAGAGGATAAGCTATCCAGAAATCTCCTGCTTTTACTATAGACGTAAAACTGTTGAAATCAGCTTCCGTTTCATTAATCAGCGTTCCCAAAAGATCTATAGTAGTTTCAAAGAAGTTGTCGTTCAGAACTCCATTTGGCTCATGTGATCTAATTACAAGATAAAACGGTAAAACTTGACCAGGAGAAAAATCTTCTCCAAGAGAATTATAAGCATTTCTTGAATCAGAACCTCTTGGAAGTATTTGCATCAAATCAATCGACCTATCAAACTTGAAAACTTGAATAGAAATTGGAATTGCAACAACCAGAACCCCAATTATAACAAATGGTGCATATTTTGTTGAGAATCTTCCAATCTTGAACCAGATGCTCTTAAATTGCTTCTCTAATTCAGTTTTCTTTTCGGAAGTCTCAGTGACTTGTTTCTTATTATTTGTCGTTTCGGAAACTTGCTTCCTCTTTTCCAATTTTTTGTATAATTTAAACTTCGAGAAGAATCCCTCAAATGTTAATAAGAGAGCTGGAGTCAATGTAAGATTCACTAATAGCGTCATTATGATTGAAATAGCTGCACCAATTCCTACAGTTGCTAGTAATTGCATTGGGAAAAATGCTAAACCTAAATATGTGATTGCAAGAGTTATACCGCTTACAGTAACAGTATGTCCTGCATTCTTACTCATCAAAAGAACAGCTTCAGAGCTAGGTTTCTTATTTATTATTTCCTCCCTATATCTGGTCAAAAGAAACAATGAATAATCAATTGATAATGCAATTACGAGACTCATCATTATGCTGGGAACAAAAGAAAAAATATCCCATCTTAACGCTACTGGATACATTATCAAAAATGAAGATAGGACACTCAATCCCATTGAAAGAACAGGTATGATCATAAGTTTTACACTTCTTAAAACAAAACCTAAAACTAACAAAGCTAATGGAATGACAATCATATCCATTCGTGTCATATCTTGCTCTGTAGCTTCTCTCATCTCAACATACATCAAGATAAATCCAGTAAGATATACAGATAAATCATCAC
>JAEOTK010000275.1 GCA_016839875.1 Candidatus Heimdallarchaeota archaeon | reverse complement strand
TGGAGGTGCACAGTGATGTCTTTAGAAGAAATAAGAGATAATATAATGACTATTGCAGATTCAACAATCAAATATTCACGAGATCTAAACATCCCTTCAGCTGAAGCTTATGTATTTGAGCAGTCTTCTACAAACCTAACAGATAATCAAGGAAAAATAGACAGTAGAGATGGTTTGACACAAGGAGTAGGCATAAGAGTAGCTATAGGAAAAAAACTTGGTTTTGCTAGTTGTACTGGTTTTGACAAAGATGCGCTTATTAACACATTAAAAAGAGCACATAGTATTGCTAAAGTAAGTCCAGAGAATCCATTGTTTAATGGCTTTGTTACTGAAACAAAAACTGCTAAAGAAGGTATACTAGACGATGCTATCCTTAACTTAGATTCTGATGATCTTATAGAAACATGTAATCAAATGAGTAAGGATATCGATTTAAGTGATAAGAGGATAATTTCCGGAACCTATGGAGCTAATACTCTCTATGGAGGTTATGCCATAGCTACTTCAGAAGGTTGTTTAGCTTCAAGCTTAGTTACAAGTTATCAAGCAAATACCTACTTCGTAGTTACTGAAGCTGGAGATAGAAAAGTTGCTGGTGATTTTGTTACAGGAAGAAAAATAGTTTCTGCAGAAGGAATAGCTCAAAAAGCGTTAAACAAAGCTCTTGGAGCATTAGGATCTAAAGCTTTTGGAGGAACAGAAGTTTTGCCAACTATTTGGGAACCCAGAGAAACATCAGCTTTCCTGATCTTTGCTTTCTTCAACACATTCTCCGGTACTACTTACGTAGAAAAAAGTAATCCTTGGGGAGAAAAACTTAACCAACAAGTTGCATCAGATGAACTAACTGTACTTGATGATGGTCAAAATCCTGAAACAACAGCAGGTCGTGCAATCGATTCAGAAGGTACCCCTAAACAAACTACAACAGTAATTGATAAAGGAGTTTTGAAGACCTTCCTTTTCAACAAAATGTACGGAGAAGCAGCTGGTTTCAGCTCAACTGGAAATGCTCAGCGAGGGGGTTTCTTTGGAGGAGCTGGATATGAGAATACACCTAATGTTGGTCCCAACAAGGTAATTATTGAAGAAGGAACAAAAAGTCTTGAAGAGCAAATAAGTGAAATTGAAAAAGGAATCTTGATTGTTGGAGAACCAATTGGAATGTTCACAGCTAATCCAACCACTGGAGATTTCAGTGTAACATGTAACGATGCTTTCCTGATACTGAAAGGAGAAAAAGCTAATCCTCTGAAATCAATCAGCATTGCTGGAAATTACTTTGAGACTCTTAAAAATATCAGATTCATAGGAAATGACAGAGAAGAATCTCAGTATCCACTTAATTCTCCATCAATGACTTTTATGAATCACACAATATCAGATTAGGCCCAATCATTTTTTTCTTTTTTTTTCTTATTTTTGAATTTATTATCTAATTAAAAGAAAAAAGGTTTATGTATTAGTATTTAAGATGTAAGATTTGGTATTGTGAGATAGTGATAACTAATTCCAACATGAAAAGAATAAAGCAAAATACACATCCAATTAGAGTAGGTCTTCCAAGAGCCCTCATTTTCTACAAATTTTCAGAACTGTGGATTGCTTTCTTCGAGGAATTAGGAGCTCAAGTGATTGTCTCACCCAAAACCACAAAGAAGATAAAAGAAGATTCTGTCAGAGCTTCTCCAGATGAGGATTGCTATTCAACGAAACTCTATTTTGGTCATGTCATGGCGATTATAGACCAAGTTGATTATCTCTTCATTCCTCGTTTTGGCGGATGGAAGAAAGATCTTGTAGGCTGTCCTAAATTCATTGGATTAGCAGAAGTTCTACAATCAATGCATCCAGGTCTTCCTGAAATCATTAAACCGCACCTAAACAGAGCTAAAGGAAAAGACAAAAAAATAAGCCTTTTAACAAAAGCATTTAGAATTGGTTGGATATTTACAAGAAATCCTTTTAAAATTATCAAAGCAATAAGAAAAGCTTTACTTGCACACAAACAGCATCTGCAAAACTTAATTATTGATGAAAAAGATCTTCATAGATGGGAGCAATCTGAAATTATCTTAAATGATTTCCCTATTGTCAGAGAGAATGAGAGACAGTTGAAGATTGCTCTAATAGGGCATTCTTATGTATTGAATGATCCTTACTCATCTTTGAATATTCGTTCAATATTACAAGAGTACGGAGTAGATGTAGTCACATCTGAACAGATGCCAAGGAAGATAATTGACAAACAGATGCAAGAGCTTGGTTACAATTTGTATTTTGATTATGAAAGAGAAATACTTGGAACAGCGATGTATTTCATGGAGAATAAAACAGTTGACGGCATCATCCATCTCATGATTTTCAGTTGTGGTCCGGATTCTGTTGCAGGGGAAATGGCATCAAGACTTTCGAGTAAAAAACCCGATATTCCTTTGCTTCAGTTGGTATTTGACGAATTGACTGCAGAAGCAGGTATGAGAACTAGAGTAGAAGCATTTGTGGACATGCTAAGAAGAAGTGTTAGTGAACAAGCAGTTTTTCTTACAGCATCAGTTCACATCTAGAAGGAGTAATGAAAAAAATGTCACTATCATTCCCATATTTAGGAACGTTTTCGTATGCCTTAGAGGCAATAGCTAGAGGGATGAATAGAACAGATATCATTGTACCAAATGAACCCACATACAAAACTAAACAATTAGGTTCACGTCATTCACCTGAATTTGTTTGTACACCTTTCAAGATGTTACTAGGTTCAATAATTGAGGTTATAGAAAGAGGAGCTTATCAGATAATAGCTACAGTGTTCGTAGATTTCTGCAGGTTAGGTTGTTACTCTCCTCTTAGCGATATGATATTAGAAAATCTTGGATATGATTATGATTTAATAAATCTGGATTGGCATCAAAAAGGAGAATTTTTTAGCAATTTTAAAAAACTCACAGGTGATTTAAGTGCAATTCAAGCTTTTCAAGCTTTTCGAGTTGGATGGATAAAAACTCGTTACATAGATCTGGTAGATAAATTGCTATACAAATATGGTGCTACCGAATTGAATAAAGGAACAGCAAAAAGAGTTGCTAATAAAGCCTATAGAAATATAGTTGAAACTGAGGGGATGAGAAACATAAGAAAACTTCCTAAATCTATTCGAAAAACGTTTGAAGAGAATGTAGAGGTGGATAAAAGTGCTAAACCCCTCAAAGTTGCTATACTAGGAGAATTGTATGCTGTTATAGAACCTGCTATTAACTTGCATATCATGAAAAAATTAAATGATCTGGGTGTGGTTGCTTATACTCCAATAACTTTTACAAGATGGATAGACTTGGGTAGAAGATTGAACTTCTTCAAACAATATCACCATCAAATGTCAGTGAAGAAAGCTAAACCCTATTTGGAATACCGTCTTGGCGGTAAAGCTCAAGAATCGATTGGTGGGACTATATTGTTCAAAGAGGAAGGATGGGATGGAGTGATACATTTGTATCCTTTCACATGTATGCCAGAAATTATCTCACGTAGTATACTACCTCAGATAAGCAAAGAATATAATATGCCTGTACTTTCTTTAGTACTGGATGAACACACTGGTGAAGCTGGTTTATTAACACGATTAGAAGCATTTGTAGATTTGTTGGAAAGAAAAAAAAGAGGAGAAACAGAAAGAAGTTTGTAAATGAGGTATGAACATGACAAAGAGTGTTGAAAGATATTATCTTGGAGTTGATGTTGGCTCCATAAGTACAAATTTAGCAGTAATAGATCATTCAAAAGAATTAGTAGATTCAGTTTATATAAGAACAGAAGGTAAACCCGTAAATTCTGTACAAAAGGGTATCCGATTAATGAGAGACAAAATAGGAAATGATCTAGAGATTTCTGGAGCTGGTTCAACAGGTAGTGCTAGACAACTTACTGGTGTAATTATAGGAGCAGACATTGTCAAAAATGAGATTACTGCTCATGCTTTAGCTTCCTTGCATTATAATCCTGAGATACAAACAATAATGGAAATAGGAGGGCAAGATAGCAAAATAATTATCATTAGAAATAGTATAGTAGTGGACTTTGCAATGAATACAGTCTGTGCCGCGGGAACTGGTTCTTTTCTGGATATGCAAGCTAGTAGGCTAGATATCCCAATAGAAAGCTTTGGAGATTTTGCTCTACAATCAGATAATGCGGTTTCTATTGCTGGTAGATGTACAGTTTTTGCTGAAAGTGATATGATTCATAAACAGCAGCTTGGTCATCCGACAAAGGATATTATTAAAGGCTTATGCGAAGCACTTGCACGAAATTACCTAAACAATGTAGGAAAAGGTAAGGATATTAGACCTCCAGTTATGTTTCAAGGAGGTGTTGCAGCAAATGCTGGCATGCAAGAAGCTTTTGAAAAATATTTAGAACAAGAAATAATAATTCCAGAACATTATGATGTTATGGGAGCAATAGGTGCAGCAATTCTTGCTCAAGAAGATAAAGCAAAAAATAGTAAAAGGGAAGATTCAGCTTTCTATGGTTGGGA
>JAEOTK010000274.1 GCA_016839875.1 Candidatus Heimdallarchaeota archaeon | reverse complement strand
CTTTAATTCCTTTGTTTCTCAGTTTCTTAGCAAGACCTTCACAGTTTCTCCTCGAGTTGGTAAAGACAAGAGTTTGACCTTGAAAACCTGTACTAGATCTGATTTTTTCTTCATTCTTGCAGAGCTTGAATAAATATTCAAATCTATCACCCTCATTCTCTGTTAGAATAGCGTGTCTTTCTAATGGAATGGGTCGATCTAAATATTCTATATGGTCAGCATCTAAATCCTCTGCCAACCCCTCTGTGTTTCCAATAGTTGCCGAAAGATAGACAAATTGTGCGGTTGGGAAAATAGCTTTTAACCTAGCAATAAGACCATTAAGTCTAAATCCTCTCTCTTTTGCAACTAGCATTTGAACTTCATCTATTACTATAACACCAACATTACCAATTGATTTGCTTTTGTTATCTCTTAGCAAGAAATCAAATGCTTCGTAAGTAGCAACAATAATATCGGATTGTGTAAAATCATCATCAATAATCGGAGAAAATTCACCATCAACTCTTATTCTACTCATACCTACACGAATTGCTGTTTTAAGACCAAGTTTTCTATACCGCTTCTTGAATTGTTCATACTTCTGATTAGTAAGAGCTACTAGAGGTGATAGGTAAATGAATTTCTTCTTTTGCAAAGCTTTTGGAATGCCAGCAAATTCCGAAACCAAGGTTTTTCCTGATGTGGTTCCAGCTACAATGAGAAGATCTTTGTTATCTAGTAATCCTCCTTCAATTGCTTTTTGCTGAATAGGTAAAAGATTTTTTATTCCATCTGTAGCTAGAATTTCCTTCATCTTTTCTGGAAGTTTTTTTACATCTTTAATTTTCATAATTTTCTCTGATTTTTTAGCAGGAATGATGTCAAAAATTGTTGAATCAGGATTTCTTATAGGATCTTGTTCTGTACCTAATGAGATGTTTTCAAGTACAAAGTCAAGTTCACCCTCTCTATCTGCTTGTTGTTGAAAGAATTTAGTTATTCCTCCAGACACAACAAGATTACTTTTCTGAAGTTCTTGAATAAGTTCTGCTTTGCTACAATAGTCACAAATTCTGTGATTTTTAAATTTGATAGAATCTTCTTCGAGTGAAGTCCATTTTGATCTTCTAGCCAAACAATACCAACATGTCATAGCTATTCTTGGTTTTGAAATTTTGAAGGTTGAACAGTATTCTATGAAAGACTTATTGTCCCAAGGCAAATCAGTGTCAAGAATTAGAAGATATTGAGCATCTCTGAGATGTTCAGTAGCTGTTCGAGGTCTAACATATATATTAGAACTTCTCCCAAGTTTGAGGTATTTGTAAACCCTAAGATAATCTTTCTCATAAACAAATTGAAGCCTTGCGTTCATTAAAGAAATTCTATCTTTCTTCCCTTTTAGAAGAAAATAAGAAATGTCAGTAGATAGTTTCTCTTTGTTCCAATTGTAGAGAATCGCAACATAGGGTTTAGGAAGTTTCATCGAGGATCACAAAAATCATTCTTTCTTAGCATCTTCACCTTTGGAAGATGATACTATATCATGTCCACACGATGTACAAAACTTGGCTTTTATTGAATTGAATTTATTACAATTTGGACACTCTTTTTGCAAAGGACTTCCACAATGCTTACAGAATTTTCTCAAAGGAGCTTCCTTCTCGCAGCTTGGACAAATAAGTGTCTTTTCCTTCTTCTTAGCAGCTGCTTTTGCTTGTACTTGCTCTTTCTTTTCTTTTGTAAAATCCTCTAATGCTTTAGGTGAAGGGGTTCCTAACCATGATGGAACTTGGGGTTGATACCCAGATTGAGATGCAGAAGATTGTGAAGCAGGAACTCTTGATGCGGAAGGAGGTGTTGGAGTTGAAACTTCTGATGAAATAGTAATTTCTTCTTTTGCTTGAGGGTCAACTTTGTAAATATAATCTAGAACTTTGGTTTTTTCTGGAACTGCAACTTTGTTTTTTTGTTGTTTCATCAATGCTAATGCTAAATAATCTTTAGCATCGCTTTGATCAGTACCACAGTGATGGCAAATTTTCTCGTCATCTGAAATAGGTTCCCAACAAGCCAAACATTTCATGAAACTCACTTCTAGTTAGGTTTTTCTTAACATGGTCTCTTATAAAACTAGCTTTCAATCAGATAAAATTGGTATTTATTTACCAACTTAATATTGCTTACATACCTAGCAATGAGATTAACAATACTAAAATGGAGAGTCCAAAGATTATACCTGTTGCTAAAGAAATCAATAATCCAGTTTTTCCTAAAATTCTGCTTGTTTTCATCACTTTATCTCTTTTTTGTTGTTCTTCTTCAGAAATCTTATCGTTTTTAAAATTTCGACATATTAGAATTTTTAAAGAAAGTATAAATCCAATTATAAGAAATATTAAACCTATTCCTAAAAATATAGGAACTAGATAAAAATCTAATGAATTTCCCCCAAATATGCCACCCATGCGATATATCCATGAATAGAGCAAAGGACTAACTATTGAAAATACTACAAAATATATAAGATTATGAACGAAAATCTTTCTCTCTTTGTTTGTTGATACCTTTTCATTGATTTGTTGATCAAGTGTCAAATGAATCTTATAATATCTGTAAAGTTATTATATAATACTTTCTTATGAAATGATATAATTTGCATATTTTGAACATCAATGTAGAAATTTGCTTAAATTTTGAACATAGAGGTTTCCTCATCGAAAAGATTTTAACTTAATGAAGAAAAAAGATATTGAGTATAATGGCTAAACAAAAACCAATAAAATGTAAACATTGCGGTGAAACTTGGCTACCTAACGATGTTCCCACCAAGAAAGAATGGAATATTGTGTCGCCAATGCCTGATAAGGAAGGAAATGTTACAATAACTCGAATGGCAACATGGGATTGCCCAAACTGCGGCAAAAACAAGACTGGTGCTAAAGGAAAGACTAAGGGTGAATTTAAAGAAGAAGATACACCAAAATACAAGATCGAACATGCACTAAAATCGGGTGAAAAATTCAGTATTGAAGAATTAGCTGAGGAAATAGGTTTTGAAATCGATAATATTCGAAAAATAATCCCCATGTACATGAAAAAAGAGAATATCAAAGGGGAAATCAAAGACGATTATTTTATACCTAAATAAATAAAGACGAAATGGCAAAGTTTTTTAAATTATTATGAAACACACGGTCAGAAAGTTCAAGAGGACAAAAAATGGTATATACACCCTATAACGGCATATTCACTAGTGGTTTTCTTACATTTATGGTTGTATTCTTTGGAATAATTTCACTTGCTACATTAATTTGGTTCTTTCTCTATGTTGAAATGTCAGAGAGAAAAGATTGGAAAACTGGTGTTTTGATTTCCGTGGTTAATGTGCTTTTGATAGCTTTTGAAATACAATTAATTTTGCTCAAAGTTAATGTAATTTTCTAGAATCTATTTTTACAACTATTTCTCCTTTCTTCCTCAAAATCTATGAAAAAGTTAAATAATTAGTTTAACGTAGAACACAACAAGATTAGCATTGATAAATCTCTAAAATACATCTATTTGTGGTTTGAATGGGAAGAACAATCTTTGTCAATTATTTAACAAGAAAAGATATACTCTCTACATTGTCTGCCACAGATAAGAAATCAACTAAATTATCTGATGAAGAACTTATAGATCAGCTTATCTACGAGATCCATCAGAAAAAAATTACTGATTCCAAAATTAGAAAAGCATGGTCTAAATCCATGAGTAAGTTGTTTTTTAATGAATTTCAGAGAATTTTTTCTTTCACTCCAACTAAGAGATTTGATACCTCTACTAAGTTGAAGAATGAATTACAGAAGAAGGGAAAAGAAATAGCTAAAGAATTTGAGGTTCAGCTTTCAAATATATACATCTCTAAACTTTCTTCATCTCCTTTGCATTATCTATGCTCAATGTCTTTCGAAGAATCAGCTGATTTTAAGAAATTCCTTTTTATTCCATTAGAAAAACAAATGATACTTTCGATTTTTCCTGAATTAGGTGCAGCTACATACTGGCCCATGGATAAGGATACAAAGATGAAATTTACAACTGAAGCCTTATCTTCAATTGTCAAGAATGTTGAGGAAGTAAAAGTTAATGCCCTGCTTCTTCGCAAATATGCAACAAAGGAAACAATCAACAAACTGGGAATTTCAACTCCTCAAGAGATAGCAGGTTTTGCTGGACTAGATGTTATAGAATTTAGAGGACCTAACGTTATGTTAGGTTTATCGGGCTTAAAACGTAGACACGATGCAAATGTTGATGTGATTACGAGAGTTGGACCATTTACAGAAATAGAATCAGTAACTCTGAGATTAGTCTGCAGTAAAGGTGCTCAAATAAGAAAATATGAAGGATTGACTTCAATTTTTAATGCTTTAAAAACTAGCTAATAATTATAATGAATTATGTGTATTTTCACTCATTTTTTACATGTGTCAAATTTTATTATTGCTTAAGAAGATATTGTAAAAATAACTAAAATAAAAAATTTGATGATTTTACCAATGTCTATTAAAAAACACTTCATGAGTTTTGAATCTTCTATTGAGATACCTAAAAAATTATATTAAATGAAAAAAACCTCAAACCAGCAAAGATAAGGTAGAGTTAATGATACAAATCATCCAAATAAGTAGAGGTGGCTCTGGAGGAGTCACTGGAGCTAAGATTTTAGCTGATGCAGCTATGTATGAGGAAAAACTTGGTTATTCTCAAGCAATTCCAAAGTATGGTTCTGAAAGAAGAGGTGCTGCTGTTGAAGCTTATGTAAGATTCGATGACAAACCAATAAGATTACATAGTCCTGTGTATGATGCAGATCATGCACTCGTTTTAGATGAATCTCTTATTGATAGAATAGATTTTGATAAAGTAAGTAAAGAAGGTGTTGTGATTATTAACACAACCCAAGTACCTGATCAGTTTAAAGGTTCAGGACGAAAAATTGCCCTCGTTGATGCAACTAGAATATCCCAAGAGTTGGGCTTAGTACTCAGTGGTTTTACTTTAGTAAATATGACAATGCTTGGTGCATTTTCAAAAGGAACTGATATTGTAAGCTTCGAAAATATTGAGAAAGCAATAGTAAATTTCTGGG
>JAEOTK010000273.1 GCA_016839875.1 Candidatus Heimdallarchaeota archaeon | reverse complement strand
TTTCATCAATTTTCTTCTTTATTGTATTGTACTACTTTACTTAGCTAAGAAGCAATTCTTTGAAAGAAGAGCTTCACCAATTGCAAAAGGTTTTGATGTATACGATGCTGAGAAAACAAAAACAGAATAATGCTATTCACGTACAAAGATTTTTATCTTCAAAAACTATCATTTTCAATATTAAACATAAAAGAGTAAAGGTGATTGAACATTAAACTACCTGTGACCTTTGAAGCTGCAGTAACTTCATCAAATAGGATTACAATTCCAACATGGATATCTTATGTTGAAGGAGGAGATGAAGTAGAAGGTTATGTTCAGATTATAGGTAAAGAAATCACCTTTCCTTTCACTAAAAAAGTTTCCAACACTCGTCATATTACTGTAGGCTTTGTAAGAAGTTCACTCCCAAATAAACAGCTTCCTCCTCGATTACAGATTACAATTGAAAAAGTAAATAAAATCATCTCAGAAGGATTGGATTTTAATTTAGTTAGCTATAGATCAGAGAATGGAGATTACATTATGAATTTCTCTACAGCTAAACCTGAATCATCAATTCAATTTCGTCTAGATACTTTTACTTCAGATTTTGTGCAAGATTATTTTCAACGAAGGAATGAGGAAGTGAATCAGTTTTTGGATCCTTTTTATGATGAGGAAGAAAAGAAATGGATAATACCTATCTACATTCCTATCCCTAATGAAATGGGCGCAACAATCCCCTTTGTTGTCTATTTTGTTCTTTCACACAACTATTACCAGAAATACTTAGGAGTAAAAGATAAAATTAGGAAGCTCATACTTCGATTGAGCAATTGGGCATTTGACATCAATGATTTTAATATTGAAACTCTATCTAAATTATCATCACAGCTCCAAGATCTACTGGAAAAAAATATTGAACCAGAATATTATGAAATGAAATCTATTCTCGAAATGCCTACTTCTGAAAGAGAGATTCTTTTAATAACTCTTAAAGAACACAGAAGTGGAGGTATTTCCCTAGAAAGGCTTGCAGAAAATCTCCAACAAACTCAACAAAACATATTGGCAAAGGTGGACGATTTAGTAAAACAAGGAATACTCCGAAAACAAGAGGAAGATGATCAGACGATTATTGATATTCTTTGGGTTATCTAGGGAATTATTTCAGTTGTATTATTATATGTTGGATAATCAAAAAATTCTCGCTTTATAACTCCTTTTTGAATTAACTTTAAGACTTCCTCTTTTATTCTATTAAGCTCATTTATCAAGTGTTTCACTGTATTGCAGACTAAATTAAAACCTTCATCTCCCCAGAGTTTGTAGAGATTCGCAAATAAACATCTTCCTCCACATAGATCATAAACCTCACAATCTGGACACGGATTCTTTATTTTTGCAGAATTCTTCAAACTTTCTGGTGTTGAGCTGAAAATATCTCCCATAACTGTTTCTTCATACTCAGGAGGTAAAGGACAAAAGGTGATCTTTGAGTCAGTTCTTATTGCGAAACTTGTTAACCCTCCTTGACATGGTAAACTTGTTTTTGTATTGTTCAGAATGTGTCTGAAGATTCCAATAAAAGGTACTATTCCTTTTACTTTACCTCTTTTCATCTCCTCTAACCAATAATGGATAAGTTTAGAAATACCCTTGTTATACTTGTCGACCCATCCTGGGAAATCTTTCCATCTAACATTCATACCCTCATCCCATTGGCAATCTATCTGCCAATGAACATTGTTGAATGATAAATCTGGGGCATTTAGCAAGTGGAAAACATCTTCATAAATTTTGGAATCTTCAGAAACTGCCATTCTAGCAATAAGATCTCCTTCGAAACCTCTAGTTCTAATTTCCTTGATATTATGAGTAACTCTATCATAAATCCCCTCTCCTCTATTTAAGTCTGTGATTTCTTTATCCCCATCAAGAGAAACTAAAATTGATGAGAATTTTGAGAGATACTCACTTGGTATTTTCTTCAGTAATAATCCATTAGTTTGAATTGTAAAATGTTGAGCAGGAATTTGGTCCATTACATCCTGTATTAGTTGCCAATTAAGTAGGGGTTCTCCTCCATAAAATGCTATTGAAGGAGATTCATCAGAGGAAAGAAACCGTTGAAGATCTTCCATCTTCCAATCAGGTTCTAATGGCAAATTTGGATGGGGTTCATTCATGCAATATCTACAAAATAAATTACACTTTGTACTTGTGATAATGAACCAGTTCATTCCGAATTCCATCTTTATTTTGATGATTCAGAGAAAAGAGAAGAATATAAAAATCCAACTTTATATACTCTATTCATTTTCGGTATTAATTGGATTTTCTTCTTTCTTTTTATTACCTAAAACTAGCATAAATGCAAATATCACCATTGTAATTATTAAAATCAACATACAAGATGCTATTACATTTGAAGATGTTTCAATCATTCTTATAAGAACAGGATTGGTGTGAAAGAGGTTTAATGTTACTTCAAATGGGTAATAAGATGTGAATCCAAACCAATTGATAATTTGGAATGGAATATATATCCAAGCATATATTAGTATAAGAGGTAAGAATTTAGTTTTTCTTATTCGTTGAAAAACGAAATAAGCCAGAGTGAGTCCTAAAGCTAGAATTGATCTTAGTACAAGATTGAAAGGTAAATATGGATATACTTGTAATGAATATCTGCTAAGTATTTGTGGACTTAACGAAATGGCGTAGATAATGAGTAATAATCCTGCAATAATTGATTCAGTCTGTACGTCTGAAAAATCAGTGCTAATTATAATCAAAGTGATTCCCAAAATAATGATAGCACAAATAAAGCCATAGAAGAAATTGTCTGGAAACATGTAGAAACCTACAGTCTTCATTATAGTTATTATGAAATCATAAATCAATAAGAGAACGAATAGAAATATCAGAACAGCTGTTAATTCTTTCTTTTTACCTAAATATCTAACTAAACTTGTTTCCTTAATTTTATTCTTTAAGAAAAGAAATCTAATGATAAATATATCATGAGTAATTACTATTATACTAACCAAAGGTATCCATCCAAAAAGGTGTATGTTTTGATTTACGAGAAAACCTAAAGGTAGAAGAATTGTAGATAATACAACTAAACAAATTGTGAGAACAATCAATATCCATTTTGTAAGAAAAATTTTCTTCAGGAGATTTGTTTAATTAGATTTTTCAACATTCATGTGTGCGATAAAGTGCACAGACAATTGTAAGTTTACTTGAAAAAACAAAGATGAAAATTCAAAACATAATAAACAAGATTAGCTCTTATAGTGCTTGTAAATGGATTGTTTTATATATTTGTGAGTTCCAATCTAGCTTGGGATAATTGATGAGTAATGGAAAATTCTGCACATACTGTGGCGCGAAGAATGCAGATAATAATCAATTCTGTGAAAATTGTGGCCAAACATTTGATGAAGTAAAAGGAGCAGCCCCTCCTCAACAAACAACTTCACAGTTTACTCCATTTGGTCAATCAAGCTCTCAAGATTCTAGAGCAAGTATGTCAGGAAGTTATGATGTATTACCAGGAACTCAACAACCTTATACTCCTCAAAGGCAAGGTTTACCCACTGCAGTTAAGGTATTGTTAATGTTATTCTTCTTTGGTATGCCTTTCATTTTCTTCTTGATTTTCTTCGTGTTTGGAGGATGGGTTTTCGGCCTCTAAACATCGAATTTCACACTTTCATGCTCTTTTTCTTCTTTTGTCTAGATTGCCACCTACATACTATTTATATTACAATTTAAAGACTGTTTTGTTAACAATTGGGGTTAATATCTGGGTACTATCTAGCTTTATAGGCAGGCAGAAGTCTTAAGCATCAAAAGATGTGTTAGAGAACTCTCTTGTTAATATTGTAAGAGTGGATAATTTGAAGATACTTATCACATCGAAATATGGGGAACTTCTATTCCAATACGATAGCTTTAGTGAAAGTCAGGTTCACGATAATGCTCTCGTTACTGGACTCATAAGTGCAATAGTTGCTCTATCTTCTGAAGTTATCAGCTCATTTCCAAGAGAAATAGAGTTCGAAGGAAAGATACTTTATTTTTACACAGAAAATGAGTTAATTGCTGCATTGCTGGTCGATATAGACAGTCCCTTCAATGGTGATATTTTACCCATTCTTCTTGCTGAATTTAGAAGTGCTCAAGAAAAATATAAATTCCATCTTTTTGAAGCAATCCGATTTGAAAAAGAAATTTCTTACAAAATCAAATCATCATTAGCTGAGTACCTTTCAAACATTCAGAAAAACATGGTTTCGATCTATGAAAAAACTGACTTGCGCGACTATGATTCAATTATCAAACTCAAGAATGTTGCTCGAGATGTTATGTTTGATGGACCAAAGGATTTTCTCTCTTTTGACATTGTAACAAGATTAATTCCTGAAGGTCTTGATAAAATTCTTTATGCCCTGGTTGTTGGATACCCGATTGTAGTAACAGGGAATAGGAACATTGTTGAACCTATGATTCATTCATTTCGCTTACTTTCCCCTACACGCTTATTGAAAGTTAAACCTTGGGTATTCAAATATGAATCTGGATATGATATTGTAGGAACAAGAGATATTCAGAATCTTATGCCTTCCCCAAATCATATAATTGTAAATGTCGATGAAGGAGTAGTTTTCGGAGGAAGATCTTCAACATATTTCCAGGATATTTCGAAACAACTCACTAATCTAAATGCGATGGAAGCATATAGTCTTCTTCGAACTGAACTTGATTGGGTGTTTAAAGCATTGAAATCATTATCAATCAGAGCTCACTCAAAGGACTCACTTCCATTGGAGAAACAAATGATTCTTTTCGAACTTCTCCAAAGAATCCAGGATTAGATACTTCTCCTTGCTTCTAAAAAACACTTATATTCATCAATGTAAATCCTAATTTGCATAATGAGTTCAGAAAAACCAAAAATATGGACACAATGGAAAGACAGCATTAATTTTAGGAAACAATCCTTAGCTGGAAAACTAGTTCTTATCTTCTCTGTGCTACTTTTTGGTACAATTATAGTTGTGAATTTTCTTACTTTGGCATTAGGTAGATGGAGACCTTTGGGTTATTATTCCATTTGGGTTCTTTTTGGCTGGTTATTCTTTGTAGTGCTTGTCTATATC
>JAEOTK010000272.1 GCA_016839875.1 Candidatus Heimdallarchaeota archaeon | reverse complement strand
TAAATCTATTTTGACTGAAAGTGGATATTCAAACAACATCCCATAGATGTTTAGATTTAGTCGATGAAAGTTCAGAGATATGCCTTGGTGGAAAACTCGTCTAGATATTAAATTATTCTTGTACTTTGATACATTTGAAGAGTCAAGATTTAGAATTTCACTTAATTCCTTAGTTATCATCGTCTGTTTTTCTAGAATTTTAAGAAAGATAGTAAAGTCTCTTTTAGCAAATGTAGGTCTAATCGAGGATTTGAATTGGAAGAATATAGATAAAAAGACATTCCAATCCAATTCCTTTGATAGTTTTTTATTCTGATCTAATAATTCAGAAAAAAATTCTTTTGCTTTATTAACATCAGCTAATTGTACATAGGATGCAGGAACTATGTAAACTAAATTCTTGAACTTTCTTGTTTTACTGAATTTATGCCAGTATTCTACCCATTTTTGTCTGATTATTGATTTTTCAGGAAGATCAGTTAGAATAAGAAAACAAGCTATGTCCCATAATGGTGTATCATATCTGACTTTGTAATTATCAATCATTTCTTGGAACTTTATGTAATCGGAATCAAGAATAGATTCTGCTTCTTCCAACCTCATAAGAAGATTTTGATCGGTAGCTCTAGACATTTCCAAGAATGATAATTCTAACTTTATTTAACAATTTACATAGTCTCATACTGTAATTAATCGGGTAGTTTTACCCGATACCTATCTTGTTATTAGAGCAGGTAAAACTTGCATGATCTTCAATTTTTGCTATTTTGTTTGTAGAAGATTCCTACTTGTTGTCTTCCACGAATTGTTTACAAAAAGGAGGTGACAAGTGAATGAACTTCTACGATCCAGAAGATGACCCAGAAGATCCTGAATTCTGGCCATAATAAAATAGCGGGATACGAGGGAAACATGAATGTTTCCTTCAGTTCCTCGGAAAGTGCGAATATTCAGAACTGCTTACGCATGTTCTTGATGTACGCAAGTACTTAGGAACTTCCCACCCTATTTTCTTTTTTTCCTTTATTTTTTTTACTATTTGTGTGTTTTTTTCAGTGATATTAAAACAAGTCTTTTTAGATTGAAAATGGTAATTTTTACTTAATTTTTTACAATTTTGCAACGTTTAGTGAATATTCTTATTTAATCTAGTGGGTAGGTCACAAACTCTTTCAATAGAGTGGAGGATAAAATATGAAAAGTAAAACAAAATTAATAATTACATTTCTTTTGTGTATTTTCTTAGTGAATATTTCTGTTAATCAACTATTCAATGTCATTTGTTTCGATAATCAAGAAAAACAAGAAATGGTTGATAACAATGATTGTGTTTCATTGAATGAATATGTATCAAAGGATCCTGAAAAACTGTTAGGAAAAAACTCTGAACTTACTCAGATTCCTAAAAAGAGTATTTTTGAAGATTCTATAGATACAAAGGATTCTTTTGCAACTCCTGAATTTTTAGATATTCATTTTATTGAGAAGAACTCACTGAATATCAATTCCAAAGATAGAATTAGATTTACAATAAATGATACTCCTGATGTTACTCAAATCTATTATGAAAGATTATCTGATAATACTATTACCACTTATGGTTTAGCAAATGAAACTATCCGTATTCATATCTTTGTTAAGGGTTTAATCAACAATGGTGAAACTTTACATGTTGAAATGCGTAGAGATATAGTAGATTGGTTTGATGAAAATCATGCTGATGGTTACTATACTTTCACTTCCGATCTACTAGGTTCTGAAGTCTTTCACTTAATATGGGATGTACAACTAGATGAATACCAAGATGATTTTGGATTAAACGCATTTGATATTCGTTCATACTTCCTTAAAATTGAGATTCAATCTGGACCTATGCTTTACGATGGTAGCGGAAAAGACACATATAAATTGTGGATGTGCGGGTACCTAAAACTCTATGGTGTTCAATATTATAATTATACTATTGAGGCTGGATGGGTTCCTGTTTCTTATGCGATTCCAGGATGGAATATTAGTGTAACTTTCTATATTGCTGTTGTAAATGCACCTATTTGGGATTTTGATCTTCAAGGTGTTATAAAAGCTGATGTTGTCTGGGGTATAGATGAAACGTGGTACCAAGATGACGAAAAAACTATTGATTGGTTACTTGAACCAGATATCTACTATTATGAATGGAGTGATGCAAGCTGGGTTCCATATTATTTTACTGTTCCTGCGGATTCCTACGGTAATAGTCCAGGAGATATCAGAGGATTATTTGGAGTCATGTACATGAATGGAAACGAAGTAAATCCTTTAGATCCTGACTACGAAAGAGATCAGTTGAATATTATATCTACAACAATAAATCAAGCTCCAATAGTAATTATTGAGCTACCATTAGATGGTTATGTCACTTACAACTCTTCAATATCAATAGATGCAGCTGTAACTGATCCTAATTCTAATTATGACATTGTTTCAGTGGAGATTTTGGTTGAAGGAAGTTGGACAGATATAACGGGATTATATAATCCTACAACAGGCAGACTAGATATAATTGGCAATGATGTACTTACGACTAATGGATTAAAGAACATTACAATTAAAGCTGTAGACTACAGTGGAAACATTGGTTATGATTCTGTACTTATACAATATTTTAGCTATGGATACTTCTTCCCTAGTACATATATTGTAGATAGTAGTTTAGAAAGTTTGGATATCTTCTCAGAGGAATTTAGATATGACCATGAATTTAATTGGGGAGATGAAGACACCAACATAACGGTTACACCTTACTTCTCTGTAACAGTAAATGCTTCTGTGGAATATGAAATGCTGTTAGCTTACCCCTCAACACTAACTCCAGGGGACGATTTTACAGCTTACATCAAAGTAGCAAATCCTGAAATCAGACTATCAATTGAGATAGATTTGGGAGCTGATTATACCTTTAGTTCTGGTGAGAACTTCTATAGTGGTTCTAGTAGTTTGTATAATGAACAATTAGCAAAAGCATTACCATTGAGTTTTGGAATATTCAGAATAGATCTTAGAGATTTATCATCGTTGATTGAATCTATTACTCATTTAGAATTCGAAACGAAAGATTTCCTTCCAGCTATAATTGATTGGTTAGCTAGTTTCAAGCTTGAAATTGACTTCATACCAATACTCAAAAT
>JAEOTK010000271.1 GCA_016839875.1 Candidatus Heimdallarchaeota archaeon | reverse complement strand
TGTATATTGCAATCATGAATTCTTGTCTTGATAATGAACAGAAGACGCTTATTGATGTGTATACTGATGTAAAAGAAACTATAGCAGCTATTCAATCATTGCCTTATTTTCTATCTGTTATAAGCCAACTCGTCTCATTTGGATTTATTAACATAGAAAAACTGGAGTTTTACACAATCTGATTATCTAAGGTTAGTCTATACAAAATAGGTGAAAATATGAAGCTAGATATGAAGGATTTCGATAAAGAATCAGCATATCAAATTATGAAAAAACTGTGCATTGACTATAGTCCTCGAGTGACAGGTTCGAAAAATGAACAAGATGCAATTAAGTTTATTTCAAGATGTTTTCGGAAGAATATTGGTTCTCTTCCAATGGTAGAGAGTTTTCCTATTAAATTTTATGAAGGAAAATATGCTAGCATTCAGCTTTTTCCAAGTCAAGCAATTTTAGAAGGAAGTCCTATGTGGATGACAATAAACACACCTAGTACGGGAGTTGAAGCTGATATCTCCTTCATTCAATTATCGAAAATTGAGAAACCTTCCTCTAGTCAAATCAAAGATAAGATAGTTATTCTACATACAGAAGAGGATTATCTCAAGCCTGAAAATTTCAGAAGAATAAAAGCCATATTTGCACAGAAACCTATTGGTGTTGTCATCTTAACTAAAAACCAAGAGGAAGTGGTAAGATCTGATATCTTTTTTGGAGAAAGTTCTATCTTCAAAAATATTCCAACCATGATACTTCCCGAAAAAGAATTCAAAGCTTTTGAAGAAGAAGATCCAATTGAAGGTAAATTACTGATACATGGAGAAACTGATTATGAAGCTGTTACTTCTAATATATCAACTATTATACAAGGATTAAAGAATGATTTTATTCTCATTTGTGCGCATCACGATACTGTCGAAAATACTCAAGGAGCTAGAGATAGTGCAGCAGGTGTAGCCTTGATTCTTGAATTAGCTAGATTAATCTCAAAACAAACTCCAAACTATACTTATCGGATAGTCTCTTTGGGAGGAGAAAAAACTGGCCTGGAAGGTATTTCTCAATTACTCAAGGAATATGATGCATCACGTGTTCTACTAAGTATTAACTTTGATCGTATTGATTCCATACCTGGAGAAATCCAAACATTTGTTTTAGGTGACGACCAGCTATATGAAATGGTTAATGATATAAGTGAAACAACTTCATTTGAAGCACAATCAAAGCATAAAACTCCAAATAGGGGGAACAATATGGTCTTAGCAAAGAACAATATTCCTTCAATTATGCACACTATTAAAGGCGATAAAGACAAAATGCTTCATCATACTGAACTAGATAGTATTGATACGTTTACTCCGATTTCTTTAGAAAAAATGGGTGAGTATGCAATAAGTATCATAAATAGATTAGAACAGATGGAAGAAATTGAATTTACAAATAATATTCCAAATGATCTATTAAAAGAAACTGAGGAGTTCTTTGAAAAACTAAAACTGCATCAAAGTTAGAAACTATTTTTGTTAATCAGAGTTAGCTCAATTCATCAATTGCTTCAGCAAGTAAATCAAGACCCTTCAGTAGATAATTCTTCTCTGAACCTAAACCTAAACGTAAGTAATTATCCATTCCAAAGCAGTCCCCAGCTACTATAAGCAAACTCTTCTCTGTTCTTAATTTTTCTGTAAACTCGGTCGAATTAATGTTAATATCATATCTAACAAAAGACATAGCTCCAGCTTTTTGGGGAATAAAATGAAACAGATTAGGTCTCT
Source organism: Candidatus Heimdallarchaeota archaeon (assembly GCA_016839875.1). The sequence continues at coordinate 7,689 of JAEOTK010000271.1, read as the reverse complement.
TACTTAACCATTCTTTGAATATCTCCAAATTCTCTTTTAACATCTTTCTATTGCGTTCAAGAATCTTCATTCTGGTTTCTGGTTGTAACGCCCAAGTTGCTATTTGTTGACTCAGAACACTTGGAGAGATAGTTGTGTAATCATGATAAGACCATGCTTTCTCTATTGCTTCTTCAGGTCCAACAATCCACCCCATTCTTAATCCTGGTAAACTGTAAGCTTTAGAAAGCCCTCCAACAGCAAGTACTTTATCGTACATTCCATAAAATGTTGGGGTTTCAATGCCATCTAATTCTGCACCACGATAGACTTCATCAGAATGTATCCAGATGTCATTCTCTTTAGCGATCTCAATTATCTCTTTCATCGAATCCTTAGAAAGAATAGAACCAGTAGGATTGTTAGGATTGCATACAGAAATCATCTTAGTTTTAGGTGAAACAAGCTTCCTTATTTCATCAATATTAGGTTGCCATTCAAGTTCTTCTTTCAAATGGAATGGTTTGACATTAACACCAAAAGATTTAGCTAACCCCCAGATTTGCATGTAATTAGGAAGCATGAGAATAAGTTCATCACCTGGATTCAAAACACTCCAAGTAGTAATATAATTAGCTTCTGCAGAACCATTTGTTACAATGATATTATCACGGTTAGCTCCTGGATAAATTTGCTTGATTGTATCCCTCAGTTCAAGAGAACCATTTGTTTGACCGTACCCTATTCGAACATTAAGCAATTGTTTAAGTTGGTTTTGGGTAAGTAATTCTTCAAGTGTGAATGGGTGAAAACCACTTTCAGTTAAATTATAATCCACAAGATTTTCCCATAGGGATTGACGTCTTTCAAGCTCAAAAATCTCTAATTTCATATCTAAAATGAACAAGTTTCAAACTATATAAATTAAACGTTCAAAAATGAGCAAGAAAATTTCATACGGTAGGAATGAGTGGGTAGCAGGGAGTTATAATGTTGATGGTACTGCAAATGCAGTAGACCCTTATCCTTTAGTTGTTGATCCTTGGCTTTGAATAATACAAATACCAGAATTATATGAATTTCTAAAAAGTTTTAAAAAAGTATTCAACAACATTTAAAATATTTTGAAAATATTCATGTATTTTGTGAAGCTGTTGAAGCTTTCAGTTGGTAAAAATATGAAAATTAGACAAAAAAGATTCCGAATAATTATCTCCTTGCTAATTATTTCCTCTTTAATATTCCTCACTATTATTTCCTCAGTTCAGATCAAAGCTGCTTATCCTAAAGAGAGAATACTTCATCAAATGATTTATGATTCAGTAAATGATAGAGTTATAATGTATGGAGGACACACTGCTTCTGGAGACCCTCCAGAATTGAATTTTGAAACTTGGGAATATAATTACAATACAAATGAATGGAAACAAATAGGTTCAGGGGTCTCACCTTATGCATCAGATGCTTTAATTGCTTATGATTCAGAATCAGAGAAAGTAATATCCTTTGGAGGTATACATTCAGATCATATTGTTTCTGATCAAACATGGATTTATGATTATTCTACTGCTGCTTGGACTCAAGTTACTCCTTCCACTAAACCATATATGAGAGAATATGGATTAATGGTTTATGATTCTCAATCCGATGTTGTAATTTTAATAAGTGGAGGTTTACATAGAGATAGTAATCCAGCATCTGATATTACTTGGAGATTTAATGATACCTGGTCATATGATTATAATTCGAATACTTGGACAAATATCACTTCAGCAACTTATCCAAACAACTATCAATTTAGTAGTGCTGCATATGACTCAGATAATGATCTAATAGTTGTATTTGGTGGTTCAAATAATAGGGATTATTATACTGATCCGACTGGTGATAAATATCATGGAGAAACATGGACTTATGATTATAAGAGCAATATATGGACCAATATGACAAAAAACTACGGTCCTTCTCCAAGAACAGGAATGAGCATGGTATATGATTCAGAACATAAAGTACTCATTGCCTTTGGTGGATTTACGCATCTGCAAACAACTGAAATAGATCATGAAACTTGGGCGTTTGATACAAACACAATGAATTGGACTCAATTAAATCCTATTAGTAATCTTGAAAGAAGAGCTTATTCAATGGCTTATGATACAGAGAGTGAGAAAACAATACTTTTCGGCGGAAGTGTAGGAGATGAACCTTTTGATTTCCTTGATGATACCTGGGTGTTTGATTACGATTTCAATAACTGGACAAAGATGCCAATCCCAGAAATCACACCTGAGGAAACTCCTATACTAATTCTACCAGTTGTAATATCGTTGAGTTTCTTATCAATTTTAGTAATCATTAGAAGAAGATCAAAATAAATCATAAGAATGGCTTCATTTATCCCTTCTATTTTTTTCTTATCCTCTGATTGTTGATCCCTGGGCTTGAAAGCTTCGTATGAGTAAAGTTACATAAAGTTTTATGATAGTTCTATATTAATATCCACCAACATTTCAAGTATTTTGAAAATCTTTGTAAATCTAGAAAAGCTTTCATAGCTTTTTTATGGTGAAAAAATGAAAAACACAAAAAACAAACAAACAAGAATTATTTTTGCATTATTTATCGCTACTTCTTTACTATTCTTGACTATTAGTTCTTCAATTCAAATAAACGCTGATTATCCGAAACAAAGGATATACCATAATATGGTCTATGATTCAGTGAATGACGTAATGGTAATGTATGGAGGTTCTATAATTACAGGTTCTGAAGGTCGGGTTTGGGATACATGGACCTATGATGTTGACACAAATGAATGGACAAGAATGATTACAGAAAATACTCCTTATCCCTCAGATACTAGAATGGCTTATGATTCTGAATCAGATAAAGTTATCTCCTTTAATGGAAATTATGATGATCATGTGGCTTCTGATCAAACTTGGGTGTATGATTACACTACAAATACCTGGACACAAATTGCTACTACTACTGTTCCTCCGATAAGAGAGTATGGTCAAATGGAATATGATTCAGAATCAGATGTAGTGATTTTGTTTGGCGGTGGATTACACTTTGATACCAATCCAGATGGAATCACTTTGAGGTATAATGATACCTGGGCATTTGATTATAATGCTGATACTTGGACCAACATTACTACTGCAACTTATCCATTAAATTATCAATTTTCTGGTACTGCATATGATTCTGCTAATGATTTAGTTGTACTATTTGGAGGTTCAACTGATGATGACATGTACGATGATCCAACTGGAGGAAGATATCTCGGTGAAACATGGACATTTGATTATAATACAAATACATTCACCAATGTTACTCCCTCGGTTAGTCCATCTCCAAGGATTGGTCATAAAATGGCTTATGATTCAGAACATGAATTAACAATTCTGTTTGGAGGATATACTCATCTACAACCAACAGAGATTGATCATGAAACTTGGGCATTTGATACCAACACAATGAATTGGACAAAACTTAATCCAGATGGTGATTTAGAAGGAAGAGCACAGTCAATGGCTTATGATTCTGAAAGCGAGAAAATAGTTCTTTTTGGAGGAAATACAGGAGATGATCCTTACAATTTCTTAGATGATACATGGGTGTTTGACTATGACTTCAACAACTGGACCAAAATGCCTAAACCAGAAGTAACACCTGAACCTACTCTACAGTTTATTTTCCCTGTAGTTATCTCATTGAGCTTTTTAGCTGTATTAATGATAATTAGAAGAAATTCAACATAAGAACCAAAGAATGTATTTTCTTTCATTCCTTTCTTTTTTTTTCTGTTTTTAAGAATATCAGATTTCAGAGAAATTCTTTTTAATCCAAAAAGAATACAGTTTTAGTATTGAATAAGAGAAATTGTTTCCGTTTAGTATCCATAGTTTTCATTTTCACTATAGTTCTAACTATTGGTAATTTGGCAATGAATCAAGCTCTAGTATATGATTCAGATGATATTTCTCTTTCTAATTCCTTTCCAATTATATTCAAAAAACATGAGATTAGAATAGATATAGAAACTCCTGAAAGTATCACAGTTATCGAAGAAATTACTATAGAGAATAAGCAAGTTTCACCTATATCTGATATTGAATTTCTACTTGATCAACCTTTTTCAAATTTAACTATTGAAGACAGAGAAGAGGATTTAGATTATGTGCCAATAGACTACTTAGGATTAATGCAAATCAATTTCAGATATTCTATTGGAACAAACCAAACCTATTATTTCAAAATGAGCTATAATTTGGACATAGAATTAGATTTCACAGCTGGAAAACCTGCTTTCTATCTGTTTTCGTATAATTCTTTCATAAACTACTTCACTGAATATCAAATAGTTACAATCAGACTACCAAGTAATTCTTTCCTTCATGAAGATGAACATGGACCTCCTCCGTGTTTGCCTGTAAATGCCACAGAAGATCCAACAGGAAATAGAATCTATCTGACTTGGGAATTTAACAATCTAGAACAAGATACAGAAATTAATTTCATAATATTTTTCGATGAACCTCCCTCTCCACCAATAAAGAGCTGGGTGGTAGCAGTAATCTTGATTGTGGGTTTGATAGGAGGAGCTATCACCGTATATTGGTTTATGCGAAGAAGAGAAAGCAAGGTAAAGAAAGAGATAGGGAAAGTATATCTTACAGATGATCAGAGCTTAATATTAAAACTTGTAAATCAAAATGAAGGGAGGATTTCACAGAAAGAACTGATAGAAGCAACAGAATATACAAAATCAAAAATATCAAGAAATCTCACAGCTCTTGAGAAACAAGGGCTTATTACAAAAGAGAAATGGGGGAGAGAGTTCCGAGTGTATATCACAAAAGAAGGTAGGAGAGTGGTTGAATGAATGGTTTCACGATAGTTGCATCAAAACACAATCTATCATTTGAAAAGCGTATTGAAGTATGTAAGGGTAGAATCGGATGAAAATAAGTAAGAAGATGATATTAGGAATATCAATTTCAGTTCTATTAGCACTATCTATATTCACAACAGTTTATCTAGTAGTATTTAGAGAAAAGAAAGTAGATGGTATAATAGTAATTTGGGGAGATAGGGATTTTAGAGCTTATAATTTTCCAGGAAGAGGTACAGCTGATGATCCCTACTTAATAGAGGATTATATTATTGAAACCTCCAGTGCTAGAGGTATTTACATTACAGATACAACTAAACATTTCGTAATTCGGAACTGTGAAATCAAAGCTGGAAATACTGCTATTTATGTTTCAAATACAGCAGAAGGAACTGCAAGTATTATAAATAATATTTGTAGTGATAACGCCTTTAATGGGATCTATGTTATTGATTCACCTTCCTCTCTTATCAAAGACAATATCTGCAACAACAATAGAAAAGAAAACGGGATTAATATTATAGAATCTCCAAATAGTATTATTTCAATGAATACTTGTAAAAATAATACTGGACAAAATGACAATGGAATTAACTTAGGAAATGGAATATTTATTTTTCAATCAGATAATTCAACTATCACTGAAAACCTATGCGTTGATAATAATGGTCATGGTATAGTTCTTAGTAAATCAATTGAATCTGAAATTCAAAATAATAATCTAACTGAAAATAGAGCTTCAGGACTCTCTATAGATGATTCTGAAGGTTCAATTATTTCAAATAATGATTTCTATCATAATATCCTTATATTTGAGGATATAAGAAATATAGTGACATTAAGTGAGTACACAGATTTTAAAAGTTTCACTCCTGAATATTTCCTCTCATTTACAGTTCTAGAAAATTATGTTAACGAACAACCACTTGGTTTTTACACTAATCTTAATGATTTTATCATTAACGAAACAAGCGATGGACAATCATTTTTTGTTAATTGTCAAAATATAACTTTGGAGAACACTTACAATTTAAGTACTCTTGGCACAAGCTTCTATTATTGTCACAACGCATTTATTTCAAATAATACAGATTCCTATAACCCAAATCATGGATTATCCTTATATCATAGTAACAGTGTTACAATAGCTAACAATTTTTATGATTCTAATGGTTTAAGTGGAATCTATTTGTATAACTGCAATGATTCGGTTATAGATAATAACAGCTGTAATCAAAATTATTGGGTAGGGATCGATCCTGATTTTTGCTGGAATACTAATGTATCTAATAATTATTGTAGTGAATCAGGATTTTCAATGGGAATACATATCGGGTTTTCTGAAAATAATGAAGTAAAAAACAACACATGTGTTAATAACCATGAAGCAGGTATAGGAGTGAGTGATTCAAGTAATGTCGTTGTTATAAATAACACCTTGAGTCAAAATGGTCACGGTATAATTCTTAACGGAGCAAAGTCCACCAATGTTTCCTATAATATAATAACAAATAATGTAGAGCATGGAATATTATTTTCTTCAAAAATCTACATTGAATGTATTAACAACATTATACATAACAACCTTATTTCTGAAAACACAAGGTATGGTGTGTATCTAGCAAGTTTTAGTAATAGTACCGTTATTTATCATAATAGTTTTCGAGATAACAATCCTGCAGGTATTAGTCAAGGATATGATTCAGCTTATAATAACACATGGTACAATTCAGTACTAATGGAGGGAAATTGGTGGAGTAATTGGGTATCAGGAACTTATGCAATCGATGGTACTACAGGTTCTATTGATCTTTATCCTTTAGTAACTGATCCATGGCCTTGAAAACTTGATAAAATAATTCAGATTTGAGAGAAAAACTAAAGAGAGAAGAAAGTAATATATAGAAATTATGAGAAATAATCGAATATTCGGATTTTTTGTTTCTTTGTTGATATTCATATCCCTCTTTTCTCTGAGTATTTCCTTTTCTACTAAGGTTTCTGCAGCAAATCCTAAAGAGAGAATTGGACATTCAATGATATATGATTCTACTAATGATAAAATCCTTGTATATGGTGGTAAGAATTCTGATGGAGAGTTTCTTTTTGACACTTGGTTGTATGATCACTCTACAAATGAATGGCAGGAGATAGAAACAGAAAATTCGCCATTTGGATCATACGAAACAAAAATGGTGTACGATTCTGAATCCGAAAAAATAGTATCGTTTGGAGGGATGAGAAGTAAAGGTGAAGCTTCCAATCAGACTTGGATTTTTGATTTTTCAACCAATTCTTGGGCTAGAGTTTTACCCCCTACTGCACCTTCAGCAAGAACTGGACATAATATGGTGTATGATTCTATTAATGATAGAGTTATTTTGCTTGGAGGAGCTCTTGGTGATGTTTTTCATAATGATACTTGGTCATATGACTGCAATTCCAATATATGGACTAATCTGAAACCAAAAACGTATCCTTTGGCAACTAGGGGTCATAACATGGTATTTGATTCTCAAAACAATAAAGCTGTAATTTTTGGTGGTATTGCTTCAACTGTTTGGGGGAATCTACAAACTCAAGTATATTCTAGTGATACTTGGTGGTATAATTTGGATTCTAATATCTGGGAAAATGCCACTTCTGATGGACCTTGGGGAGGAATTTCCTCTTCAGCCTGGGCTTATGATTCTAGAAATGAAGTATGTATAATGTTTGGAGGTAGTACTCCTCTTGATGATAGTGTTGGAGATGACACCTGGTGGTATAGAGTTGATTCTAATGTCTGGAGTCGAACCAATTCAGAATCT
>JAEOTK010000270.1 GCA_016839875.1 Candidatus Heimdallarchaeota archaeon | reverse complement strand
TATGTGCTTCATCAACAATTAAGATTATATCTGTAATATCTTTTTCAAGACTCATCAAAAAAGAATTTCGTACAAAGGGATTGAAAATGTGCTGATAACTTGCAGCTACTACATTTACATCAGATATGAGTCGTTTTGATATCTCATAAGGACATACTTCTATAGATTTGCCTTTATTCAAAATCTCTTGACTATCAAGGACTTGGTTCTGGGTAATTCCTTTAATCTGACTCATTTTGTTCTTATCAGCTATATTATTGAAGTACTTGCATTTTCCCTCTTTTTTCAGATATCTACATATGTCAGCAGCATTTCCCGCATCTATTGCAAATTTCTGAACAATCGAATTGAGACATAAATCTCTTCTACCTCGTAAAGCAATTCCAGAAACAGGTGTTAATTGATTTACCATCTTCAATTCAGATATGACTCTACTCATTTGTTGATGTGTTCTGCAGCAATAAACTACTGTCTTCTTTCTTTTCAAACTATATGGGAGAACCGCTGCTAGAACAGCAATTGTTTTTCCTACACCATTTGCAGCTTCAATAATTATATGGGATTTAGATTCACATCCTCCTTGAATCTTTTCTATAATTTGATTTTGTAATGGTCTGATTTCCAGATATGGGAAGTATTTTTGCCATGGTTCTGTTATTTTTGATCTAATTTGATCAATGTCTTTTTTCTTAATTTTCTTCTGACTTACTTCATCTCTCTTTGGCACACTAACAGAAATATTCTCACCACATTTGGGGCAATTTAGCCGACCTTTTTTTGATGTTAGAATCTTTCCACAAACTGAGCAGAAAGATATTTCATCAGCATTCATTGTAGTATCATTGCTGTTAGTCTTATTCATCTGCGCGTTTCAACATTTTAACAATTTATTAAAAGCTTTGTAAGAGAGTATACCTAAACAAGAGAAATGTGTTTTGAATCACACAATTAGCTTCTTTAACATGTTAAATGAAAGTCTTTATTAGTATTTAAAGTGAATAATCTAGATAACTGCTACTGAATCAGACCTGAAATAAGATTTCTCGTAATATTTAAATACAACAGAGAAGCTATAGCTATTTCAGTGTTGCATAGCTTGGGATTTGAGAAAAACTTCGGGTAACAAGACTTCGAAGATATGCGCTAGAAAGGGGCAGAACAGGTCTGGTTTAAGGTATGCTAAATGACTCAAGAAAATAAAAGACAAATAAAAGATTTGTTGGAAGATGTGACCGTCCTATTGGAGACTCTCGTTGCTGATGTCATTCATTCAACAAATAAAATATATGCCTGTTATCCTCCTGGAGAGATGGGTTCTAGTCTTTTTGTTTTCAAAGATGAATCTTTTATTGATGATTTTGTATACAATTTCGATGTAATCAAAGATGTTCTTGAGAGAGACTTGTCTTCATTACCTTATGAAAGAACAGATGAAATACTGATATTAGGGAATCTATTATTAGAGGTAAAAGAATATGAATTGGCAGTTGAGATTTTTGATAATCTACTAAAATTCAGTCCTGAGAACAGCTTCGCTTGGGCTAACTTGATGTCAATTTATATTTTCAACAAAATGAATGAGAAAGCTATGGAATGCTACATCCATTTACCTCCAGATTTTCTCGAGTATTCAGCAAATGAGAAGAAAGATCCCAAAGCTGATTCTTACAGAGTGCTAAATATTACTACAGCTTATCCGTTGCACACATCATTAAGTTCGTTGGGAAGTCGCACGGATGAATCAAAAGAACTTAAGCAACAATATGAGCAAGAATTGCGAGAGTTATACTCAATTAAAGAGTTTGTAAAAGGTCAAGAAGCATTGGAAGAAGAGAATTATGATGAAGCATTCATCCTCCTCTCAGGTTTATCTTCCAAACAGCCAGAAAGTCATCTTTTGTATTTCTTTACTGGTAAAGCAGCCTTAGAAGGAAAGCATTATCTCATTGCAGAAGAAAATTTCAAGAAAGCCATTCAAATTCAAAACGATATTCCAGAATACTGGCATGAGCTTGCTGAAAGTTTCTTTTCTCAGCACAAAAATGAACAAGCAATTAAATCATTGAAGACTGCTTTAACTCTCGATTCATCATGTCAAGGGTGTTGGAGTTTAGCTGGTCGAATGATTACCACAATTAAAACTCAAAATGAATATGAATACTTCGTAAAACAAATTCAATTAATGCCATCTATTGAAGCAGTTCAGAGCTTTGTAGAAGGAATTATCGAAAAGAAACAATATGAGAATGCATTAGAAATTCTACAAATTGGAGCTTCCAAGTTTCCTGAAGAAGCAAGGATACTAGAAAACCTTGCCTTAGTTTATGAAAGGATGGGTAATGTTGATGAAGCAATAACTATCTATGAAGAACTCTTAATGTCTGGAAAATCTGTTCAGAAGTATTTACAAAGAATAACTTCAATTCTTACAGTTTTGCATGATGATAAGAGACTAGTAAGAATCCTAAAAATGGTTTCTTCATCATTACCTTGGGATGAAACAACGCTCTGGAATAAGATTGGAGATCTGCTTATGAGGGCTAAGGATTATCTTGGTGCTAGTGAAGCTTTCAGAAAAGTTATTTCATTTGAAGCAGATGATCCTGCAATTCAATTCAATCTAGGATTAGCATATCAAGAACTTAGATTATTCAAGAAAGCTGAGGAGACTTATCGCAAAGTTCTCGAACTGAATCCAAAAGATCATGCAGCTTTAAACAATCTAGGTAATGTTCTCAAGGAACTAGAAAGATTTGAAGAATCAATAGATGCTTACCAACAAGCAATAGATATAGAACCGAAAAAAGCAATTTCATGGGCAAATCTAGGGATTTTATATGAAGAACTGAAATTGAAAAATGAAGCAAAAGAGTGTTTTCAGAAAGCGAAAGATATTGCTTTACAAGAGAAAGATTATAAGTCTGCAGCTAAATTTGAGGAATGGGAGAACTCTATTTAACCGATCTCTCTGTGAGTATCATGTCCTTAGGTGATGACAAGTTTTCTTTGAATTGGAGAGAAGCTCAGAAATCGATAGCTGATTATTTATCAAAGAACAATTTCTTAGTATGGGAAGAAAGAAAATTAGATAACAAGAGAGTAGATATATTAGCAAAAAGAGAATTGAACAATAAGATCTTCTACATTATTTTTGAGGTTAAACATTATAATAATGTAACATCAAGTGCTGAAGATAAATTTAGATTACAACTAGAGGATTATCTAAAGTTGTTGATCCAAAGAGAGTTGAATAGAAAATCCAAAAAACAGATCATAGAGAATTACGTTTTTGTTGGTTACTTAGTTTTATCAAAAGACTATGGTATATATCTAAACAGAAAAAAGAATTGGCGTAAGAAAAAACTTGTTGAGGATGATAAAAATTTTGAATTGATCTGGAACAGAAATGTTTACTTATTCTGCTCTTCTCAAGAGTATATCCAACCTAATTTAGAATCCGTTGGGCTTCATTTTTACTCCCAATCAAAACTATCTGAATTCTTTAAGAAATAACAATAATAATAAAAATCCTATCTACATATAGATATAATAGATGAGTTCAGATATTCAACTTTCCAAATGCGATTTGTTTTCCATCCACATTATAGAGGAAGGAGTAAGTGTTCATAACAAAAACTATGATGATTTCTTAAACATAGATAGTATTCTTGTTTTTGGATTTATATCTGCATTATATAATTACACTTTTTCCATGGGGCATGAAGAAGTTGATTCCATTGATTTCGGAACATGCAAATTTCTCTTTGAGCCTTTGTATGATGGAAAATTGCTTGTAATTATTTCAAAGAAAGCTTTTGATAAGGAAAAAGAGAAAAAACTTCTCCAAAGCATAACAACAAAATACGAAATAATCACCAGAACCAAAAATCTAGATGACATTGATTCATTGCTTGATATTAAAGAGAAATTCATTCCATTAGATTTAGTAGCTGAAATTAGAAAAAAAGGTAAAACAAAACCTGCAGCAATATTGGATGATGGTTTAATTGTTGTTCCAAGTATTACAATTCCTGATGTAAAGGTTGAAGAGTTCTTTTTAGAAAGTTTAATGAACGAAAGCAAGCTAACTGAAAAAGTGGTTAGTCAAATCAAGAAACCTCTAAGCAATTTCTTTCTTGGTTATAAAAATTTAATAGCAGGTATGTTTGTAATAGCAAAACAAGAAGAAATGACATCATTTGTTTTTAGTAGAAAAAGTATTGATGAAACATTCCCACTAATTCAATATGCGATCGACAATCCTTCAATATCTGAAACAGAATTAGAAGCTGATACTAATCAAATTAAACAGATAGATATTAAGGATCAAAAATTGTGGATTTTAACACATGCTTCAAGTAAATATTCAGCCAGAGCGGTTTTCTTTAGCCTTTTAAAGGATGAATTACTATCAATGGAGAGGCATTTGAGTAGAATTATGTATTTCATTAACAAAAAAATATAATGGTTCTCTCCCTAAGATATTAAGATAAGATTGATATACTATAAATAATAACAAGATACACAAGAGCACTGGTGATAAATATGAGCCTATCTGGGCAAGAGATAGAAGGAATACTACACGAATTTGAGTCAAATACTGAGGGAGTTGTGGGCTGTTCAATTATATATGCAAAAGATGCTTTATTACTAGCAGAATCATCACAAAAATTCGAACGTCTAGTAATACAATGGCTCAGTGAAAAAATGCTTTCTTTAGCAAAAGAATCTCTTCAACAGCTTATGAAAGAATATACTTTGATGAGTGTAACAATTGAAGAAAAGGACCATTTGATATATCTGAGACCAATTGGAGACGAGTATTATGCTGTGATTATCACAACAAAAGAAGAGAATAAAGGTCTTCTGGAGCATAATATCAAGAGATTGTTACAAAAACTAACACCCATGATGATAAAATAACAATAATGAGGTTAAAGCTGTGGATGTTACAACACTAAAAATTCTAGCAAGAATGGCAAGGGGAGATGAAGGACCTAATGTTAGGTTTCACTTTGTTTCTGACGATACAAAGGAAGTACTCTGTTCTTGTTCTACCCTTGAAGAATTGTATGAGTGCGTAACAAAACTTGAATCTGAAGTTATCAGAAGACATGTTTGTTCATCTGAGGAACTAGATAGGTTTTCTGGAACAAGAGATCTTGCATTCTATATTCATTATGTCTTTGGCGATGCAGAGCTTTCTATGAAATTGTATAGCATTGTTGAAAGATTCGAGGAATCTCCAGAAAAGCTAAAATTAGAACTTGGAAATCTGTTATTTACTCGATTATTGAATTTCAGCGAAATTTCTCTCATACCTGATTAAACTCTTCTAAATCATCGGTTTTTTTCAAGATGATTCTTCATCCACTTTAGGAGACTTGTCTTCCTTTTTCTTTCTTCTGAAAACTCTTCCGACACCACTTTTCGTTTTCGTGTATGCTCCACCTATAGCTCCTGCAACTTTCTTGGTTGGTGAAACAAAAAGCTTCTGTGCAGTGGATTTAACTCCGATTTTTACACCTTCTTTAAGAAACATATTTGCGTAGTCTTTCCAAGAATCTTCTCCACTTCTTATTCTATCAATTCTTTCAACTAGTTCTTCAAAGGGAGGTAGGAATTCAAAACGATATAGGATAGGAGATGCATATTTTCTGAAATTCTCTGACCAGAGATAGCTTAATAAGAAAAAGACTAGCATCAATGGAAGCAGAATAATTGCATATTTGTCTTTCAAACCTATAAGAATATTGACAGAGAATTCAGCTGTTAAAATGTCTGTGAAAAGATCTGTTTTCGCAAAAATCTGCAAGTAGGTAACATGATATCCAAGTATTAATCCCATTATGCTCATTAAAACACCCAGAGGACCAATGGATCTTGGAATATCTAGTAATTTCCATTTCTCATCTTCCTCTATTACAATTTCTTTTTTCTTTCTCCTTCTCCTCCTTCGTTTCTTCGAAGTTTCTTCCTTTTCTTGAATCTCAGTTTGATCCATTATACTTGTTTCAATCTTTTTTACTTTTTTACCATAATTGGAAACGGTGTAGAAGATGAAAAACAAAGCTACCAAAATACTACCAATATTATCACTGGGATCTTGACCCCTTATAGTGTAGATGGTTAATTTCCATAATGTAAATGAAGCGAATATATAGAAGAAAGATAAAATAGTAAAGAATACATCATCTCTTTTTCCAAGATTGAAAATAATAACATTAACAATAATTGCTGCTAATAAAGCAAACACAGCAGTAATAATCAGAAAATAATTCGGTGTTGGTGTCGTAATACCAGCATAAATCAAATATCCCCCCATGCCTGCATTTACTAACGAGAGAACAAATATAATTCCCCCAAAAAGAATTGAACCTTCATCTGCTTGCTTTCCTAGAAACATCACACTTCCGAGAACTTTGCTACCCCAAAAGTTTCTAGATAGAGAAAAAGTTAGAAATACTGAAACAATGATCCAAACTAAATAGCAGATTCCTGCTATGTAGGGAGAGATATCAAAACTAGAAATCTTGGGTAAATAGTAAATTAAAGCGGATCCTCCTGCAGCTACAACAAACGCGGGACCTGCCCAGAACTTAAGAGGATATCTAGAGAAGAATAGTCCAAATACTAAATATGTTACAGCAACTGATAATTCTATACCTACTAATATATAACCTACATCAATAGTTGCTAATTCCCTCTCAACTAAGTAGAAGACAGTTGATGTTACTGAAATAAGAATAAATGCAATTGTATAGAAAATGTACTTTTTACTGAACAAAACCCTTAATCCACTTGTGAAGATGTGCTTTACATATCTATAGACAGCTTTCTCTACATATGACATACCTATGAGTTATGAAAAGTACAATAAAAGACTTTGCTAAAGAAATTTTTGTTTCTTCAAACCAATGAATTTATGAACATCAATTAAATACGGAATCTGAGCCTGATATTAATGCCAGATAATCCATTTGAAAACATAGATGCATTTTTGTTCGATGGTGATGGAGTCCTATATAAAGAAGATAAACCTCTTCCTGGAGCAATTGAGTTTTTACAATTTCTTCAAGAAATGGAAAAGAAGATTGTCATTCTCACAAACAACAGCACTAAAACAAGAGAGGAATTTCAGAAGAAATTGTCGGATATTGGTATTGAAATTTCTATAGAAAATATTCTAAGTTCCTCCTATTTAACAGCAAAATGTTTATCCGAAGAACAACCTGGTGCAACGATATATGCAATTGGTGAGGAAGGATTAAAACAAGAACTAAGGTCATTTGGATTGGACGTAGTTAATTCATGGCAAGAAAAAAATACTGAAGAAATTTTTGATTTCAAAATGTCAAACATTGATTTTGTAGTAACAGGTATGGATAGAGCATTGACATATGTTAAACTTGCAAGAGCGATGAATATCCTCCAGAGTAAAGATGTGAAATTCATAGCCACTAATTCGGATGTAACATTTCCAACTACACAAGGCTTAATTCCAGGAGGAGGAGCAATGATAACAATTCTTGAGCAACTCACTAGTAGAAAAATAGAACGTATCGTAGGAAAACCTCAACCACTAATGTACAAGACTGCACTTGATATTGCTCAAACTTCAAAGGAGAAAGCTATGATGTTTGGAGATAGAATTGAAACAGATATTGTAGGTGCTATTAATTTTGGAATTAAAACATGTTTGGTACTTTCCGGTGTAACAGATATGAAGGATTTAGATAAACTAACCGAAGAGAATAGTCCTGATCTAATTATGAATGATCTTCAAGATGCTTTAGAAATTTTCAGGAAATAATAACACCTTACATTTTTATATCTTAATCTTGAAACTTATTTTGTGATAAGATCAGGTGTATCGAGTAGATTTCTTTTATGCTCATTTATAATTGTGTGTTGCTTTTTCTCATACACAGCTTTC
The DNA here is from genome assembly GCA_016839875.1 of Candidatus Heimdallarchaeota archaeon. The sequence continues at coordinate 23,382 of JAEOTK010000270.1, read as the reverse complement.
AGTGTAACTGATACTATTTCACCTGTAAGAAACAATCATAGAAAGGTATCAGTGTTAGATGTTATCAAGGAAGAGTCATTTCGAGATGAAATTCTAAAAGCAACCTCTGAAAGCGAATTCAGAGTTTTAGCAAAACTTTCAGATTCATCTCTGATGCAAATTCTTGAAGAACATGGAAATAATGTCCATATTTTCAATTCTTATGATGGCATAGCTATTACTCTCACAAAATCTGAGCTCATGTGGCAGATTCAGAATCATGTTTTAACTGAAGTTTGGGATAATTCAGAAGTTTCTTTTCTATCTGAAAATAACAATATCCAAGAATTGAATTTTACTCAAACAACATCAAATTTTACTGAAAAAGTACATGCTACAGAATTATGGACAAAGGGACTTTTTGGCAATAACATGAAGGTTGCAATACTTGACACTGGAATAAAAACAGATCATCCTGCATTAAGCCAAACAATGAATCTTAATGATAAAATTGTACAGACCTGGAATTTCATTGATGAAACAACGAATGTAGAGGATGACAATGGACATGGAACAGCTGTAGCTGGAATAATTGGAAGTAATGGCTTAAATGGGTATATGAGAGGGATAGCTCCTAATTGTGAATTTCTAATAGGAAAGATTCTATCTAGCAGTGCTACTGGGACGATTGAAATTTTGATTCAAGGTATAGATTGGGCGATTGAAAATGAAGCAGATGTCATTAATTTATCGTTGGGTAAATTTGTTTCAGAAAAGAACTCACCAGAAGTTGAAGCAGTAAACAATGCTGTTCAACAAGGTATCCTTGTTTGTGCCGCAGCAGGCAACATTAGAGGTTTAGTTGATATTGGGTATAATGATTTGTTTACAGTTCTTAGTCCAGGCATAGCTTCTCATGCTATTACTGTAGGATCAATTGACAACAATGATATCTTGTATGAAAAAGGAAGTGCAGGTCCTGTAGCAGTGCACTATAATGAGAGTTCAAGCAGAGCATTGTTCAATACAATATCTACTGATGAAACATGGTTGAAACCTGATGTTTTAGCTCCAGGAGTTAGATTGAATACAACATCCAGTAGTGGAACTACCGAGATAGTAAGTGGAACGAGTTATGCAACTGCAGTAGTATCTGGTGTTTGTTTACTCCTGAAGCAAGCTTATACTGATATTCTTCCATCAGTTGTAAAAAGCTCATTTCTGGAAACATCTCACCCTCTAAATATTGAATTAGAGTCTCCGTTTAATGAAATAATCAATCCAGCTATTTCACAAGTGTATCAAGGTGCAGGAGCGATAAACGCTTCCTCTGCTCATACTTATTTTGTAAATGCTACAACTCTCTTCATCTGGCCTTCTAGAGCTCCTTTTATTAGACAAAACTACTTCCTAAATCAGAAGGATTCTTTCATAATTAGTTTATTTATCAACAAGGAAATTGAATCTCTTCAAATTAATGTATCAAGCTCAATTTCTGATTTCATTACTATTTCAAATATACCGAACACATTTAACATTGGACAATACAATCTCAATCTATTAATTTCAACAGAAAGAACATATCAACGTAGATATAGATCTTACGTGAGTTTCTTTGCAGATGGTGTAGAATTTAGGCAAGAAATTGATTTCACCGTTAACAGCGCAAAAGGAAGAGTATTGCTAGATTGTGATGAAATAGGAGATAATCTCTTTTACTCATTATATGGGTCATTATATGATGTGCTAGATATCTCAAGAGGTGTTGGTTTAGTACCAATAATCAATTCAAAAGATGAAAATTCGAAATCATTCAGTTCGCTAGATGTGAACAATTATGAAGTTATTGCATTAATGAATTTTAACAGCTCAATATACCATACTGTTTCAGAAGAGGATTTTTCTGTTCTTTCAGATTACTTGCTACCAAATGGGAATTATGGAGGTGGTGCTTTACTTATTCTTCCATCAACTCAAAGTGATCTGCTAGCAATAAACAATCTACTCACTCCTCTAAATATCTCTTATATTCCACTTTTAGATGATAATATCTCTCTTGACTTCTCTAGCTATCATTATGTATTGAATTCTGAACCAAACATAATATCTGATTTATTTATACCATCTCCCTTTAATATTTCAAGTACTAATGAAACGTTTTTTTCTCTTGATAATAGCTTCGTTTATGCAAATCTAAGACTAGACAACGGTTCTTTGTTGATTGCTGCAAATAATATTGATATGTTTCTAAATTCACCTTATCTTTACTCATCAGATTCTTCTGAGTACAATGAGTTGATGATAAGTACTAATTATGGAAATAACAGAGATTTTCTAGAAAATCTGTTGTATGCTTCAACTGTCAGAGGATTGCTAATCGATTATGATATCAGCGCTTTTGAAACAGAATATAAGGGTAATATTTTGATAACCGTAAATATCTATAACCAATACAAGGCTTTAGAAAATTGGGATTTTTATATGTCTTTAGACAAAAAAGGCGAGATTATTTACAGATTCTATGATTTTCAAGATTATTCAAATGGAACTTATTCCATGTCTTTCAGTCCCTCTGATTATGATGTTACTGCTGGAGAATATATTCTGAGGGTAAGATCATTTTCAGGAACAAGATCTTGGACAATTAATATCCTAGCAAAAATTTCTTGGGGACCAATCTTAGTAGAATTCTCTCTTGTTGTAGCTGTTGTTTTTCTTTTCTTTTACAAAAAAGTCAGAATCAAGAAGTAAGAATTTTGTAGACATTCTTCCCATATTTACCTAAAACATTCATTGCTAATGCTAGACTGTAAATTTCCTTTGAAGCAGCTAATACAATATATCTATCTAAATTCTGTAGGATTACAAACCCTTCTGTTCCTTTGATGATAACTTGATCCAAGTTACCACATTTAATTTGATTAACTGTCTGTTGTCCAACTGAATTTAAAGCTGAAGTCAAAGCAGATAGCACAACAGGATCTGTTCCTTTTTCTGCGAAAAACGCTAATTCTTGTCCTTCATATGTTACAACTGCAATTGCACCTAAACTACATTCCTTTGAAATTTCTCTAAGTGCTTGCAAAAGTTCATTTTTTTTCGGAAGTGGTAATTCATCTAGCATTAAATTGAAAAGGGAAGGATAATTATTAAACCTTTTCAGTTAATCAAAATTACAAAATTCTATCCCTGTGAGTTTTACAGACAGGAGTTGTTGCTCTTTCTTGACCTTCTTTTGATTTGTAAGTCCACTGATTATAGGAATAAGCAGGTTTACCACAGATATAACACGTCTTTTCTTCTCTGAGTGGAACCTTTTTTCTTGGGATACGATTCCAATGTTCTTTGAAATCTTTGAAAACGTCAGTGTATTTTTTGTATAGCATTTTTGACTCTTCATCTTCCTTTGGTTTATTCCCAGTGATGTAAACAATGTAGCTCCAAACTGATATAGACAACATGTTACCAAATGATTTCAATGGAATATAGTAATAACCATTAATTCTGATATTATATGCCGTGGAATCTTCTTTGAAATCAATTTTAATGTCCTTTCCGTGAGAACTTTGCTCTATATCTAAGTTGTATTTTTTAGAGATATTAACTAATCTCTCACTTAATTCCTCAAATAACCAACCGGCACGTTGTATGCTTCCACTTCGTCTATACTTAGGAAAAATAATCTGCACTGTAGGAAAGGAGATGGTTATAAATTTCTCATCTACAGCATTGTTAGCTTGTCTTACTAAGTATTCGTACAGACCGCTAGGGAAGGTAATTTTCTTTTTCTCACCATACAATTGAAGTCACTTGAAAGTCAGATTTCATAAAAATAAAGAAAAAACTAACCTAAAAATCTAACGTAGCTTATTCTTTTTTAAGTGTCTCTTCAATTAATTTTAGCAATTTTGGTCTATTTGCTCCAATCAATGAATTAAAGGGTTTTCCTTCCTTAAAAACTATAAAAGTGGGCAAACTTGCAATCATATATTTCTGAGCAAATGATGATTCCTCATCCATATTCATTCTCAAGAATCGCATTTTCTCTCTGTATTTTTCAAATAGTTGTTCAAAGTATGGTTCTATACTTTTGCATGGACCACACCAAGGAGCCCAAGTGTCAACAATGATTGGTTTGTTTTCTTCTTTGAGAATTTCCTCAAATTCCTGTTTTGTTACATTCTGAACTTTGCCCATATTTATCCCCAAATTTCTTTTTATTCGTAAAAGAGGTTTTTGGAACCTATATTTATTTATTCGCTTCTGTATGTTTTCTTGGGAACAAAATATAAATCTATGTAAAACAAATTTAAAGAAGAAAGTTTAAGTATTTTGACTAGCACTTTAAGAAGTAAGAATATCTGAAAATCTTAAGATTTCAAGTTGAATAAGAACTCATGAAGAAATAAGGAGATATCAATTTATGACTTCTCGAATACACGATGATACTGTGAGACAAATCAAAGAAATAATCAAAGAAGAATATGATATTGAAACTGATATCATTTGGTCAAAACCTCCTTCTTCAGATTTAGGGGATTTAAGCTTTCCTCTGTTCAATGTCTGCAAACTACTTGAAATCTCCCCTGCTGAATTAGGGAAAATCATAATTGAGAAATTTGATTTAGGGAAGTTTATTGAAAAAGTTGATCTCCAAGGTGGTTTCCTAAACATCTTCTTCCAAAAAGATAATTTTGCAGAAAACACTCTTCAGAATATTATTACACAAACAAAATATGGACAAAGTTCTATTAAATCATCAGAGAGAATCATAGTAGAACATACATCTAGCAATCCTACAGGACCTCTACATATTGGAAATGTTAGAGGATCTATTTTGGGTGATGTCTTAGGAAGATTGTATAAGTTCCTAGGCGCAGCAGTTAATTTCAGATATTATGTCAATGATTTGGGAAGACAAATTGCACCATTAGTTATTGGATATAGTTTTCTTAAAGAAGAGAAAATTGAATCTGACATCAAAATCGATCTATGGATCGGTAAAATTTATGCGGTAATGAATACACTCTTGGAGATAAATCAATTCAAAAATAGATTGTTATACTTCAATCTAGAAATATATCCTCATTCATCACTTTACGAACTTAAGGATGAAGAAATTAGTAAATATCTTTCTGCTATAGACAATTCTGTTATCGATGAAAATGAAAAATTAGCTATGAAGGAGAGATTGCAGAATACCGCAAGAATTCAAGAATCATTGCAAGAAAAAATACCAGATATGTATGGGAAATTGCGAACCCTTGTTTCCCAAAAAATCGAAAACCTAGAAAAGTTAACTACAGAATATATTAGAAAATATCAGGAAGGATTAGATTCTGAAATCGTAGAAGAGTTCAGAGAAGTTACGAAAAAAGCATTATCTGGACATGTGGATACTCTTCACATTTTCAATATCTTTCATGATGATTTTGACTGGGAATCAGATGTTGCTTGGTCTGGTGAAGTTGAAAAAGTTCTAAGACAATTAGATGATAATGGATTTATTCGACATGATGGATTGGCTAAACTTCTAATGAATGATAAAATAGCATCAAAAACAAAATATAAAGAAAAATACAATGTCAAATACGAAATTCCAGATTTGATTGTGGTTAATTCTGAAGGGATTACTCTCTATACAAGCAGGGACATTGCATATCATATTGATAAATTAAAGAAATTTGATGCTACTCACTGTTATAATGTGATAGCTAAAATGCAACAATTACCTCAACTCTCCGTAAGACTTGCGATGTATGGGGTAGGAAAATCAAATGATGCTGATAATATAACTCACTTTGATTATGAATATGTTTCTCTAATTGGAAGAAAAATGTCTGGAAGAGAATTTGAATATGTAACATTAGATGAATTGTATGATTCAGTTAAGAGCGAAGTAGATAAGCTATTGGAGAATAGGGACTATTCTGAAGAGGAGAATGTTGAGATAGCAAAAAAGATTGCTTCAAGTAGTGTTAAGTACCACATCTTGAAAATGGATCCACAAAAAGCCGTGACTTTCAATGTTAAAAAAGCAGTTGATTTAAATGAAAACTCTGGTCCATTCCTTCAGTATTCTTATGCACGTGCTTTAAATATACTAAAGAAGGCTCCTGAGAAAGATATAGATATTCAGACTGTTCTTTCAAATGTAAAGGATATTGACTTCTTTGTAGAGAAAAAGGAGGAGTGGGAATTAGTAAAACTGATGGAGGAATTGCCATCAATTTATCTAAGAGCTGTAGAAAATATGCGTCCTGATTCTGTTGCTAATTTTGCATATACTTTGGCTTCAGCATTTCACAAATTTTACGAGGTTTGTCCAGTGTTAGCAGCTGATGACGAGAACATCTTGAAAACACGATTAATTATCGTATACTCTGTTGTCAAATGCCTCGAAAGCCTTTTTGAAAACATGGGGATTGACACGTTAGAAAAGATGTAAGAGGATTTGGAATATGGGGATTAAATCAGAAATCTATGGAGGTTTTGATTTAACATTTATTGACATTAACGTGTTGCCTATTGATTCAGATAATCTATCCTTAATCAAAGATTTTCCACCTGTAGGTTCTCACCACACAAATACACATATAGAATTCAGACCTGGAGGAAATGGATTCAATTTATGCAGAACATTAGCTTCATTAGGGAGACAAACAATATTTGTAGGTCCTTCTTCCTCTCTTTTTGAACAACTAGTTGATAAATTAGAAATTCCCTTAAGAGTCCATCCGATAGAAGATGTAAATGTAAGCTTTACAACCATCTTGAATCTTAAAGAAGGTGAGATACAATTTAATTCTATTAGAAGCAATTTAGCTCCAACTAATCTAAATCCAGAATTGCTAGAATTTTTCAACAAAAGTCCTCTGAAATCAATCAGCAATATCTCACTCAATTCAACATCTATTGAATGGATTAGTTTCTTATTGTTGAGTTTGATTGATCCCCAAATACTTGAAGAACAAGTTCAAAAACTAGCTTTTCCTGAACTCATTTCGTTGTTTAAGGAAACTTCATTTGATGGAATACTTTTCATTGACCCATGTGACATATCACACTTTCCGAGGTTAAACGAACTAAAAAAGATACTAGAACAAATAAAGAAATTCCAAGGTGAAAAATATCTTTCCGTAAATGAGTTCGAAATTAAAGTACTTCAAAACATTTTCAATAAATCACCAAAAGAGTTGTCTGAATTTCTAGATATTCCTATTATTTTCCATACTGCTGATATTGTAAAGTACTTTGGAAAAGAAAATTACGAATTATCAACAAAAACTCTTGATCAGAAGAAAACTTTCGTTGGAGCTGGAGACTGTTTCAATGGAGGTTTCCTGCATTCTCTTTTCAATTCATCATCAATCCTGGATTCTCTTGAGTTTGCAATTGAAACTGCTTCTCTTCTAATAGAAACTGGAAATTACCCTTCAATCTGATTGATACAAGAAAAATAAATAAATAACAAGAAGAGATTTGTTACAAAGGAATAGATTAAGCTAACGGAAGACTGATTATAATATGTCACTGAAAGTAGAAGACTCAAAAGAATACAAAGCTATCCAAAAAAGAATAGATTTACTGGAACTCTTGAAACAATACTATGGGAGTGGTGCAAGTTTCTATGATTTCGAAACTGGAGATGTTCCTTTACGAGATTTAATAGCGTTTATGAGTGATGAAGGATATCCAAGACGTCTTCCTGAGGAGGAGCATGTACTTAAAAGAATAGATGATGAAATTTTGGAACTTCAAAATAAGAAGAAAAGCATGAGATTGCAGGAAATGGAATCAAGGCATTTGAATTCTCTTCTGATCATCACTTCTTGGACTAAACTCATTGACACACCTACCAAAGGAGTCTATTTAGATAAACCAGTTGTAGACTTAAGAAGAGATACAATTGTCATGCTAACTGACGAGACTCAAACCTTCAAGGAACTCACAGATGAACGTATTGCAGTGATTTTTGGACCTGGCATTTACTACTCGGAGTTTGCAGTTGATCAAGGGAATTATTTAGAAGATTATTTAGAAATAAATGGAATATGTTTGCCTTTGGATATTCTAGGAAAAATATATACTGCAGAGAAGATTTATCACTCTGATAAAATTGATGCTACGATTACTGAAGTTTCAACCATTCTTCCATTTCATATCATAGAACAATCCGAAACTGTTCAAACATATGTAAAAGGAATAATAAATAGAAATGTTTTCCACCCAAATAAAACTGCAATTGAAACTTTCAATAAACACATATCCGAACCTGACTCATTCTCAATGAATGAGGGTTTTAAAATTATGTCAGCACATCCTTTATGGTTCAACAAGTTATTAGTAGAATCAGATAATGTTTTTAGAACTGGAAGTGGAAAACGAGCATATAGTACCGCAGGTATTGGTTCATTATCAGGGATGGTTCACAAACTAAAACCAACTATTTTTACTTCTCCACAAAAGGAGAAAGAACAGTTGGAAAGGATTATAGAAATTGTTAAACAATATAGAGAAATGGGAAGCAAATTACTCAAAGCTTGGCTTCCCTCTTTCCAAATTTAGTGAATTTCTAAAGCAGCTATCCTTTCTATAGCTGCCTTTTCTGTATCTTGTAAATCTTCCTCACTTTTGTAAAAATCACACAGTTTCTTAACATCACTTAAAGGCAAAGATTCTCTATCAATAGATTCAATCTTAAAATCAATACTTCTTGTAAATTCTAGTTCCTCTTCTTCGTTTTCTTCTTTAGATCCTCCAAAAGAAACAACTAAAATATGTTTACTATTATCCTTTACTCCAAATTGCTTCAAAGCATTCTTTATCTGTTTCTGGCCTGATACTCTAATTAGAAACTCTGTTGCCTTATCTCTAGCAAAATTTCTTCCTTCATCAAACGCGTTTTGTGTATGATAGATTGCAACATCTATGTGTCTTTTACTAACGATCCATGTTGGATCTAATACTTGTAAAGTAACATTGGAAAACTTTCTTTTCTTACTTCTCTCTATCAAGTGATTCATGGTAAACGAGTCTGGAAGAAGATAGATATTGTAAGTAAAAGAATCCTCTCTCTCCTTCACCATTATTTAATTACAACTCCTTTGGACCTCTGATAATCTCTAATATCATTTTTTCAGTATCAATTGGTTCAAATGTAGAAGTAGCTAATTTTACTGCAGACGACAATAATCCTTCTGATGAAGAATGAATTTCAAACAAGGGATCTCCTTTTTTGAATCTGTCTCCTCTTTTAGCTACTAGAACTACTCCTGCTTTCTTATCGCTAGGAGCACCTGCTTGTCGGGCAATTGCTGAAACAGCAGCACTCTCAATACTATACACAACACCATCACTTTTAGCATTGATTGTTTCTATGTAGTCTGCTACTGGAATATCATCTTCTTTGATATTAGGATTCCCACCTTGAGCTTCTACTATCTCCTTAAATTTAGAATAAGCTTTTCCGCTTCTTAGAATTTCCTCTGCAAATTCGAACCCATAACCACGGGGGCACCAATTTTGTGCTTCAAAAATGATGCCTGACAATGATAAAGCTTTTCTCATTAAGTCACTACTTCCACTCTGATCTTTTAGAATTTTCAAACCATCTCTTGCTTCGAGAGCTGGACCAATCATACTTCCTATCGGTTTATCTCCCGGACTAATTATACAGTCTACTTTAATTTTAAGTGAATAACCAATAGAAGTGAATAAACCACCTACCTCTTGAGCATTTTCTCTTCGAATCACTTTTGCTCCTCTACCAGTTGGTAAATCTATCAGTACATACTCTGATCCTGCTGTTATTTTCTTAGAAAGAATACTAGCAACCATGAATTCTCTTGGGTCTATTTTTATAGTTTCCAGAACTGAGATGATTTTATCTGAGATATCTGCAAGTCCTACTGTTTCACCACTTACTATACATCCTCCAGTTGTATCTACCACGTCCCTCATCTCTTCAAGTGATAGTTCAACAGGCATTAATAATTCAACTGAATCAATTGTTCCCGCAGGCGACGTTATCGCTCGAGTGGAAACTTTGGGAATTGTCAAACCAGCAGCTGCAAGTATCGGAATCATCACAGGTGTGATCCTATTACCTGCTATCCCACCAATAGAATGTTTATCTACAACTGGTTTCTTTTTGGGGTGCAAAATTTGTGAGTTGGTAATTATTGCTTTAGCAATCGAAGTTGTTTCCTCTAAGGATAATCCTTGTACTTGAAATAATGACATTAGTACTGCTACTTGTGTAGGATGAACTAAGTTCTTGTCAATTGCTTCGAATATCGAACTTATTTCATCTTCCTTTAGCAACTCCCCTCTCATCTTCTTATGAAGTAAATGAATAATATTTTCATTTGTAATTTCTTTGATATCAACCTCCGCTCCTTTTTGAATCCCATATTCTTCAGATATCTTACTAGATATACCTACATGGCTTTCAGGAATATTATCACTTGTATAAGCTTTTAAACCAATATTAAAAGGGGTCAATTCGATTAATTGTCCTGGCATTATATCATATTTTTGAGCCAAGCTTGAATTGATAAGAACATATTCTGGTTCAGAATCTAAGGTTTTTTCAATTTTTATTGTTAATTTAACCATTTTATATTCTCCATATTTTTATTTCATTAAACTCTATTTGGTACAAGACCTATAATAAGCGTTGTGAAACTGATTATTTTCGATTTCAGCGGGGTTTTTCAATTTCTTTTTTTGAAAAATGGCTCTTTATATCAGTAATAATTATTAATCAGATTTGCAATAAGTATTACAGCAATGCCAAACAATGATTCATCATACAATGAAAATGACCAAAGAAAAGATGCAAAGAAGATTTTCAAATGCTCGGGGTGTGGAACATCTATGAGTAAATATGATGAGAAGTGTTCGAATTGTGAACGAAGTAATCCTGATTATATCTATCGCTAGAACCTATGTAAAATTATGAAAAATATTAAATAAGCTGGTTAATTCATACTACTGAAGGTCATTAAAATGGCTGATATACCTTTACCACCAAGTGGAAAAACATCAGAAAATGATAATCCAGATGCTACTTGTGAAAAATATGATCCAATAATGGGTGGTTTCTGCAAATATTACATAACCAAAACAACAGAATGCATGTTAAAATACGGACAATGCGATGGATATGGAATCTTAAAAAAGAAATTCTAGTTTTAGTTCACTATCTTCTAAGCAATTGATCAAGATCATTACTTACTTCCTTCACATTAGCAACAATTCTGTTCTGACCAGTTCCTTTAGAACCATCTGCATTTATTGTAGCTGAAGTCAGAAACAGAGGTTTGAAGAAATCTCTAATCATCTGTTTTCCATCACCCAATAAGCATGAACATGTCCCGACGTATTTGTCACCATCAGCTCGCTTTACTCTGAAGAAGCTAATATGATTAGCTCTATCTCTCCAAATAATTAGATTTGCTGCTAGAACGATATTGTCTCTGATAATGTGTCCTAAGTAAACATTAGAATCTAAACCCAATTCATAAAGTTCTGAACTAGGTTTCTTATCAAAATCAGTGAGAATCATAATCTTTGTATTTTTAGCTAATTGTTTATATCTTTCAATTGGAACCCAATCAGTTGATTCCTTTACGATATAGGTGTAAGATCTATCTCTTCGTAGAGTATAAGCGGCTTGATATTCAATCATTGCTGAGGCTAAATCTAGGAGTAATGGAGCTTCTTTCTTACTTAATTCAAACTTATCAATTGATTGAATAGGTACTTTCGATTTTGCTAATAGACTGCAGATAAGAACACCAATCAAATCATGAGATAATGAACCAGAGATTATACAGCCTGATGGCAACAAAATTGCTGGTAATGGATTCAAAGGAATATTTTTCTTTTCTGCTGCATCTCTACTCTTACTCACCTGGTGAACTTTCAATTTCACATCTTGTGTTTTGAGAGCACCAAGAACAGCTGATAGAAACTTCAAAGTAGGTTTACAGTGGTCACAATTCTCTTCATGAATAAATATTTCTATTTCCATTTTGCCCCAACATTTAAAGCTATAAGCGAACAAATTAGAATGCGAATATATTATTATAAGTGTTTCTTTGCAATTTTAAAATTCAAATACTGTAAAGATGTTCAGCAAGTATTTCTAACATTTATTTTTTCCGAGATAATATTTCTTTATGTTTTTCTTTTGCAAGCTTGAGAGCTTCCAATGCATGAGAGAAACAATCTAATCTTCTTTCAGGTATTGGGTCCCATCCTCGTCCATCACTGTTCTCAGCCAACAGTAGATGCTTCCATAGTTCTTCTGATATTTCTCCAGTTGGGATTTGTATCATATAAGATCTCACTTCATCGCATAATCTTTCTAATTTCTTATTATCTTCATCAAGAGTCCATATATCTAGGTTTCTAGTGGTAGACCATGAACCTGATTTTAGGTAACCTAGATCTGTTGGTTTATTCATATCTAGATATTTACTCGGAAGTATCATCTCATTATCTTTTATATCTATCATCTTGAGAATGAATTTCTCTAGACCTTCAGCTGTCATTAACTTATCATCGAAATAACTTCGATAACCGAAAAATTCTAAATCGATTCCATAAGGTATAACCAATCCCTCTTTTTTACCAATTTTTGAAACAATCTTCATTGCTTTATTTACTGATATGAATGGAAAGCCTAGTAAACTTGCTGAAGTAATATAGGATAGAGCTTGTGGGACTCTGATACCTGTAATTGTGTTTTTTGCTGCTTTTATTTCGACCGGATAAAAATCAACTTCCTTGCTTAATCGTTTTAATCCTTTTACAGCTTTTCTGAATCGAATAATCTTTCTCATGAGACCTTTTGCTTTCATTAAATCTCTCAGATAATGACCTGATGAATAATAGGGATCATTGAATATGTTTGCATCATTTAATAATGGAGAACTAAAACTAAACAATTCATCATCAACGAAAATATATTCAAAACCATATCTTTTCAAGATATGAGGGAGACTAGGATCATAAGCCAATTCAGGTAACCAGAATCCTTTAGGTATGTAATCCAGTGTTTTTTCAAGTACTTGCAGATTATATTCAATTTGCTTCTTGGAATCTTCTACAGGTAGCAAAGGGAAGATTGGATGAGAATAACCACATCCAGTAAGTTCGAATTGACCGTTTTCTACTCCTTCTTTTAGAAGATCTAAAACCTCTTTGTTTTCGTTATCCAGTATTTCCAATGTCACCCCAGTAAAATTAAGAACAACACGTGCTTTGGGAATTTCGAGAAGAGTTTTCAGAACAGGAAGATAACTGCTTTCAATTACTTGTGGAATATTATCCTTTGGTATCTCCGCGTATTGAAGATTAGCATGTAAAACAATTGTAGAATGCACATGAAGTAACTCTATATTCAAAATATAAAGATTGTGGGAGTTTCTTTGGTCTATTTTGATGATGATATTGAGATATCGAGAAACAGATATCAAATAAATCTCCGAAGATATTATATAGAAAATAGAGATTTCATCTCAATGACAATTCGAGAAATAAGAAAGAACCCATTTACTGGTGAATGGGTGATTTTTTCAGAGGTTAGACAAGAACGACCTGATAGAGATAAAGATTTCTGTCCACTTTGCACTGGATCTGAGGAGGTTCCTACCTTTACTAAACCTCTACGAATATCAAATAAATATCCAGCATTAGATTCTGAGTTAGAATTTAAGAAATACAAACATGGTGATTTTTGGGAAAAGATGACTGGTCATGGTAATTGTGAACTGCTGGTTTACACTGACAAACATCAATCGAAGTTTATCGATATGCCAATTGAAGAGATAAATCAAATTTTTGAAACATGGATTCAAGCAACAAAAGAACTAGCTAAAGATACTTCAATAAAATATGTTCTTCCATTTGAGAATTATGGTACAGATGTAGGTGCTACTTTAATCCATCCTCATGGTCAGATATACGCTTTTCCTTTCATACCTAATCATTTGAAAAAAGAATTTGACACAATTGTCGAATATAAGAAGAAAAAGAATCAATGTATGGTTTGCAATTACGTTGATCAAGAGTTAGCGAAAGATGAGAGAATAATTCTCCAAAATCAGCACCTTGTTGTCCTTATCCCCTATTCAGCAAAATATGCATATGATATTCATATCTACCCTCAAAGGCATGTGAGTTATCTTCACCAATGTACCAGAATAGAAATGGTTGAAATGATGGATGCCATTTTAAAGCTTATAAGAGCTTTAAATCAATTATTCGCAAAGGAAATTAGCTATTCTTTATCATTACATCAAGGACCTGTAAATACAAAAGAATCAATGGCATCTCATATGTATTTTAAGTTGCATACTCCACAAAGAAATATAAAATCAAAGAAATTGCTAGGTGCTGTTGAAACATGTGGAGAGACATTCATAAATGGCTTACTTCCTGAAACAGCTGTTGCTCGATTAAAGAACATAATATTGTAAAAAGTAAGCTATAAAAATATGTGAAAGCTATATAGAAGAAGTACTCACACGTTATAGCTAGCCTTTCTATTTTTCTCGAACTCTCTTTCTTGGCTGGAATCTAAAATAAGCTTTATAATAAGATTCTACTATAGATTATATTAGACAAAAATTTTTGGAGGTCAAAAATGAAATACAAAACAATAATGGGTTCAGCATTGTTGGGTTTGACTATTATTTTGCTTACTGTAAGTGGTTCAGTTATTCAAGCTGAAATTGCTTCAAGTAACACTACAATGTCTACAGCAGCTGGACCGTTCTTTGTTGAAGAAATGAAAATAGTTGCAGGTATAGATGCTGCAGCTTTAATCGAATTGATTCTTATCGGAGGCGATGTTCCAGATATTGCTACAGATGCACGCTTCAGTAGTGTAAATAACTGGCTATTCGTGGCTTCTGATCAAGATAACTACCTTCCATATCTAGTTAGAAGACCTTTCAAAGCTCCTGAAAATGCTACCTTAATTTTAGAAATTGATAGCAGTTTAGGTGCAGTTGGAAGTCTTGCTCATGCATTAGATATAGCAGGTATGTTTGCCATTGAATATGGGGTTACACTCAGCTGGTCAAGATTAGACGTTCTACCAAGTGGGGATTATCTTTACTACTTCACAGGAGGAATGTCAAATTCAATTTTCAGTACTTTAATAACTGAATTCCAAACTGACATTACAAGTGGCTTTGTTTCTTTATTGAACGGAGCAACTGTTGGCGCTGCCCCAGTAAAAGCCGTAGTTATGGGTGAAGGAATGCTTGAAGGAAGAATGAATCCTGTTCGAGGTGTTTATTATGTTGATGATGACGCAATAACAGGGACAACTGATTTTACTCTTTCAACTACAAATGTCTTTGGTGCTCTTGTTGCTCCTTATTCAGGACCAATCGCACTGAAATATTCTATACTAAAATTCAGATTTCCTTATACAATTAATCCAATATCAATTTCTCCTACTACAGATAACTTTGCTCCACACATAACAGGAAAGATGGATTGGAACTTGAACCTACCATGGATGTGGGTTCCTAAACCAACACAGAATTATGAAGTACAATTCAATATAGATCACGCTAAACTGTCATCTTATCCAAAGGTTACAGTGAATATGGGATATGACCAAAATGAACTTAATACCAATGGAAGATTAGAGATGGAATATTTCGTCGAGAATACAGGAGAAGAAAATGCTACTGATATACACATTAGTTATAACTTAGGTCCTGATTTCTATGAAATATTAGATGATATTCCTGATTTAGATGTTCTAAGAAGTGACGTCTATATAGATGAATCTGCTCTGATCGAAATATATGGTACTTTAGATGTTGAAGTATTAGGTAGTCCTACTTATACTTATAATCAAAAAGTTCTGGTTTTAGAAGGCTGGTATAGATGGGTAGCTAATGATTCATTAGTTAACTTCAATCCAGCATTGACAGACGAAATTGTAGGATACAATTCTAGAGACATAATTCCTGTAGGTTTAACTGAAGTAACAGTAAGTCTCCAATGTGCTCAAGGATTACCAACAATTCTATTTGATAGAGTAATTGAATTTTTGAGTTTAGTAGATCTCACTCAATATGACCCTACAGAACTAATGGATATTATTCCAGATTATTCTGCACAACTAGGTTTAGGAGTTCAAGCAGCTGGAACTGATCTATTTAATCTTCTATACACTCCACAATCAATCTTTGATCCTGATCTTATGGACTTTAGTTTCAGCTTTAGAGATGTGGGTGGTATTGGTTTAGATGCTAGAAATGAAACAATTCTAGAATTAACTATTCCTTTGTTACAACCAGACGAAAATACTACTAAAAGATGGGCTTTAGATAACATTCCGGCTAGAGATGATCACTTTGGAATTATGTCTGTTGAGCCAGTAGATGTAGGGGGAGCATACTATGCACTCCAATTGACAACTGTAGATAAAACCGGATATGACCTAATGAGATTACTTTTTGGTCACTTTGATCCAGGCGCAGATTTCACTTACAGTCGACCTTTGAGTTTCTATGAACCTTGGGAAGATATTTGGATTTCAGCTGGTGCAAGATTCAGTTACATGGATCAAGAAGGCTTTGAGTATTATGGATTTAGTAATGGTCTCAACCTACAAGTTGCAGACGATGAAGCTGTCCTTAATGTTCATGTAGAACTTGATGCTCCTGCTTATCAAGTAGGTGACCCAGTTCAAGTTACATATACTGTTGAGAATACTGGAGATGTAGCTGCTGAAGATGTTGAAATTCTTCTATACCATGGACGTATGGGTAGTGACTGGCAAATCAGAGATCCACAACTTTTCTGGACTGATGGCGTAGCCAGTATTGCCGGTGGTGGTGGAATTTACAGTAGCGTAGCAAACGTTGAAGCTAATTCATTCTTAGGAATTCATCCAGTGTATGCTGTTGTGAAATTCAAGAGTGATGTTGGACAAGCCCCAGCAGTAGTTGATTTTGGACCTGGAATATCAGCAGTATTTGAAGGTGCATCCGAAACAGAGCAAATTGTTATATCCAATATGGATTGGGCAATGTTGTTACCAACTTCAACCGATAGAAGACCCGCATTTCCACAGCCAATATTACAAGTTGAAGTAGATGTTAATTTCATTATTCCTGAAGATGCTCCATGGGAGCTAGAACTTACAATTACTATCACCAATATAGGTGAAGTAGTTACTAGATTAACTGTCATTCAATTCTACAATGCAACCAATATGGATTTACAATCTAGAAGTACTACAAAAGGAAATGATTTCAACACAACTATTCATGGAATGGGAATAATTCTATTTACTGGAATAACACTGGAACCTGGACAGAATGTCATTATCTCGATGAGATGGCTGTTCTTATTCAGTCACGGATGTTACATACCTGGTATCATCATAGTCTATACAAGTCCATATGAAAATGAACTACAAGAAGGCGACGATGATTTTCAACCAGAGACTGATACTGAAGCACCATTAATGCAAGCATTAGATGGACAATCTCAAGATAATGAAGATTGGGAAGAATACGGTCAATCTACTCAAACTGGAACCTCTGCAGGTGCTGATGTATTTGCAGGAGAACACACCAGAAGAATGGGTGGAATTGACGCTCTATACTGGTCCTTAGGTGCAATCCTAGTTACAGCAGTCGCAACAACCATGAAGAAGAAATTCAAAAAATAATCTTTCTTTTTTCTTTTTTTATTACTTTTTTATTCAGCATAATAGCTTGTTTTAAATACTAATTTGCGGCTAGAATCAATGAATATAACAGATGAGCTAAATGACTACTCTGATACCCAATAACTATATCTTCAATCGTCTAACGCTTTACAACTTTAAAATGCATAAATCTACAGCGTTAAACCTATCCGAAGTGCCAATTATAGTTATTTCTGGAGCCAATGGAAGTGGAAAGACACAGATACTAGAGGCATTGATATTGGTTATTGGACATACTCCTTCACGAGTGTCATTAAGTAATTTCAAGGATTTAGTAGGTTCATTTGATGATTATTGTAAAATAAATTTATCTTTGTTCAATCCAATTCTATCTGATCAAAGAGTCATTTCAGGTTCTGATCCTACTTTATATGATAAAAGAGTCACTTCAGATTCTGATCCTATTCTACATGATCAAAGAGTTATTTCAAGTAATGATCCAGATATAAATAATTTTGTTAATAATGATTATTTTAGCATTGAAATCAATATTGACAAGAAAGGTGGAGTCAAAAGAAGAATCATATCCGAGGATGGCAAGCAGAAAGATATCACCAAGAGACAAATTCAGACATTAATGAAGAAATTAGGTATTTTTGAAGATACAATGCTAAATTTCACAGAAGAGGGTTATCTTGGTTCATTTGCAGATGGATCTCCTCACAAGAAACTAGATAGTCTGTTAGTAGCAACTGGGTTAAAGGAAGTATTTTCAACTTACTTGAATTCTAAGAAAAGAGTTGAAGAAAAAGAAAGAGAACACTCACCACTTGCAATGCAATTAGAGAAGGAAGAACAAAATCTCCAGAAACTGAAAGAGAATTATGAAAGATTACAGAAGAAGAAGGAACTAATAGAAAGGTTTGATGTTGTTGATAGAGAATTAGCATATTTCTCAGCATATACAAGCAAAGTAGAATTCGAAAAAGTTTCACAGGATTTGATTGATAAGAAAAAAGATCTTGAGACTATAAAAGAAAATGAAGAAACAACTCAAAATAGCTTCAACGTTCTGCAAGCAGAAATGAAAAGCTTAGATACTGAAGCACGTGATTGCAGGCTTGAAATTCAATCTATGACTGACAAGAAAAACAGGTTGGAAGGTCAAAGGGAAGAGAAACAAAGATATAGTGAAGAAATTAGATCAACAATTGAAATAACCGAAGACAAAAAATCATCTTTCACAAAACTAAAAGCTAGCGACACACTCACACAGAAAATGCAACTACAAGAACAGTTAGATGAAGTGAAAAAGCAACAAATATTGAGTAACGAAAAGAGTGAGCAGATTGTTTCAGAACTCAAGCAGAAGGGAGAAGAAGAGAAGTTAATTAAAGAAAGAATTAATGAGAGAGCTCACCTGTATGGTGAATTTAGTGATTATGAAAGAAGGCTGATTAAAGATAGCATCAGTTTCAAGGAAAAGATGCAGCTCTCAAAATATAAGGATGAAATAATTGGTCCTCTTTATGAAGTTATATCAGTAACTCGTAAATACAAACAATTTACTAATGTAATCAAATCTGCTCTTGGAAGATATCTTTTTAGTTTTGTAGCAACTTCGCAAGAGGCTTATCAAGGAGCTAAGTCTAATTATGATGAATTATTCCCTGTATTCAAACCAACCTTTACAGTTGGAAGAATATTGGAAAAGGAGGATGGATCCAAACACGAATATATAGCAAAGCAAAAATTAGAAGATAAGCCAGATGGAATTCTAGATTTTGTAATTAATCTCATTGATGCTCCTTTACAAGTTAAAGTTTATTTAGATAGGTTCGTGCGAATTATTTTAGCTTCTCCTGATATGACTCCAAATACAATTACTGATTACGCAAAGAAGTATAGAACAAATATTTTGACAACAGATGGTAAGAGCTATTATTTATCTCAAGAGGCATTTACACGTCCTCCAATAGCATACAATGTCAATCTAGGTGTTGAAGCAAGCAAATATCAGTCAATGGAAAGAATCAGGGATCAACTTAACAAACTTCACAAAGAGATGGAAGAATTAAGTTTACAAGCAAGTCAATACACAAAAGAAAAAACTGATCTTGAATTTCAACGTATGAATTTAGAGAAACAGCTTCAACCCTGGAATTTGGGAACAGATGAAGCTGAAGGAGAATTCCTTCGTTTAGAAAAAACAAAAAGTGAATTGGAAGATCAATTATATAAAACAAAGATAAGTATAGATAATTTGGATTCAAATATTGAAGTTCTCGAAATCCAAATTAGAGACATGGAAAATGTATTTCTAGAACAACAACAGAATGTTCTTGAAAAGAGAAAAGAACTCAATCAATTAGTTACAGATCTTCAGAATTTGGCAACAAAAAGAGAAAAAACACTGAAGCACATTGAAGTTCTAGCATTTGAATACGAAGAACTAAAAGTACAAAGTATTCATCTTGCAGGATTAGCTCAAGAGAAAGGGGCTCCTCCAGAACAGATTAGAAAGAACAATGATGAAATTTTTTCAGAGTATAATCAACTAAAAGGACAACTTGATCTTCTTGAGGTAACAACAGAAATTTCACCTGAAACCCTAGAAAGTCAAATAGCTCTTGTTGAAAAAGTTTCAAAGGAAGTTGAAGAGAGTGAAGTCCATCTAAACAACTTGAAGAAAGATTTAGACAAGAGAATAAAAGAATGGGAAGGTGGATTATTCGATATAGTAAATCATCTGAATAAGATGATGAATCTACTTCTGGGAGAGATTTTTATTGAAATATCAATTCGTATTGAAAATTACAATGATGAAAGAAACTCAGGATTAGTTATTGAAGCAGAAACAAAGGGAGATAAAAGACAATATCGACAGCTTTCTGGTGGGGAGAAAACATTGCTTGCTCAGTCATTAATACTGTCTCTACATATGATCAATCACTCCCCAATTCATGCAATTGATGAATTTACACAGAAACTAGATAAAAAGAATCGAGCAATAGCTTTTTCAATGGCTCTCACAACCTATCGTCTAGCAAAAGAGAATAGGATGATTATACCTCAGTTTATTCTAATTACTCCAATGCTTGATGACGTGGAATTATCAAAAGAATTCTCACATAAAATACTGATAGAAAGCAAGATTCTAGGACCGGAGGCGTTCGCATGACAGACCAAGATGTTACCAATGGAGGTATCGTTAAAGAAGATCAAATTGTTTCAAAGATGAATGTTGAGGAAACCATCGAATGGGCAACAGCGATTTTTCAAACCTTATTTGAGTTAGAGAAAAAATACTCAAAATCCATTAAGAAGAAGGAAGTTGTCGATGTTAGAGAAGCAGAAGAAGATCGGTCTAAGGTATCAGATGCTTATCTTTACTTAAAAACTCAAAAAGAGAATCTTCTCGATTCTGCATTATATGAAGATTTCATAGACATGAATGAATTAAGAGAAATAAGTTATTTAGAACAGATTCTTCTTCCAGAACAAAGATTAGCGGATTTCGCTAGAACAATAGCAAAACTGAGTCAAGCTGTGTTCTATACTGCTAGCCAAAATAGAATAAGAATCACTAATGTTGCTGCGATTATATCTAAAGAAGTGATTGATTTAGAATCAAAGGAAGCACTCCAGCAATTCATTATGAAATATCAAGATTTTGTAACTCCATTGAAGAACATTCGATTAAGTAAAGGTGATATTATGAACTTAGAATCAGGAATAATTTCAAAGTTAGCTAAAGAGAGAATTAAGAAAGATGAATTAGAAGATATATTAACAACAGCAGAAGCTGAAGTATTATCAAAAATGATAAGTGAGAAAAAAATACAAGTAATTCAAGTGGGAGAAAACGAGCTCATTTTTGCAGAGATAGACAAAGATAACGGAGAAACAGGTATTTCCAGTTCTGTTCTATTGTCACCTAAAATGAAGAAAGCACAAGAAAGTGAAAGAGGATGGAAGAGACTAATCAGAAGGATGTTATCGAATCGGAACGGGAATCAGAGATAGTTCTCCCACCCTCAATTTCAGATGAGGAAAAAGGGATCCTATTCAAGGAATTAGCAACTATCCTCTCTCGAAAATGGGAAAAAGAGAATACTGTTGTTTTTGGAAGTTCTGAAATGGATTTACTTCTTGCTACAGGATTTGATATTAGCACTTTAAGAGATGTAATTAATGAATTCAAGAACTTTGTACATATTTTAGGATTAGATGTTATCGATTTCATCTTCGATGAAGAACGATGGTATTGTTTGAAAACAAGCTATTATGCACCTTCTGAATTACAACAACCCGAATTAGTAATTTTGGGTGTCGTAATGGGATTCTTAGAAGTGGATAAAGCGAAACCAGTTACAACAGAAAGAATAAAGGAAAAACTAGTTGTAATGGGAAAGATGAAAGAATACCTTGTTGATACAAGTCTTAGAAAATTGCATAAATTTGGTTATCTAAAACGAAAGCAAACTAAATGGACCTATAACTATCGAACTTTAATTGAATTTGGAGAAGAGGAAAGGAAGAAGATAGCTGAGGAGTTTAGAAAAATTTGAGAAACACTGAATTCATGCAATGTTACATTCGTTGTGCTTTTTGTAATGATTTGAAAACAGTTAAAGAAGCAGCTCTTGATGGATGGGAATTGTGTAGTGGTTGTCAACTTGTTTTTTGTACCCGTTGTAAAAAAGAGAATGAGGAACAAGAAATCTGTCCAGGGTCTGTTTACACAACTGAACACAAGCAAATGTTAGCATTATTGCCTGTTGAGCAGATATTAGATTTAGGTAAGGATATTCAAAGAGGACCAAGAGAGGGAAAATATATCTCCAAAATTTTCTATGAAGATGAGAAAAAGAGAGCTAAACTCATGAAACAGATAGAAAAGAAAGATGATCAATTTGACTTTAGTATAATAAGATTCAGAGAAGAACAATGGAGAAAATTCGGTACTGTCCTTGTGAAAAGAAAGGATGGAAAATTCTTAACATGGGGACAATTGGATTAATTTGTCTTGAATTTCCAAACTAAATTGTTTTTGAAATCAAATGTCATTTGTTTAAGTGTTTCTTTGACTAACTTTAGAAATTTATTAACAGTGCAAAAACTTTATAGTCTGCTTCCATGATGGTTATTTGATATCTAATATCAATTAAAAGGTTGAAGATAAAATGAAAATAAGAAAAATAGCTATTTTAATTCTTTTTATATCGATACTGACTATTGGTTCGACAACTATCTTAACACCTAGAGCAGTTTCTGATCAAGTGGCTCCTGAACCACCAGAACTTAATGCACAGACTCTAACAATCGTAACCCGACATGACACAACCATTACTACCAAGTTTCGAACTGAATTCTTAGCATCACAAATAGCTGCAGACTATGGAATAACAGGCATGACTTTTCTCCAAGCCACAACAGATACTGGATGGAAACAACTTCTTGAAGACCCAGCTAGAGGTGTTGATATTGCTTGGGGCGGTGGTCCAGCACTTTTTTCGACCATGCACAAATGGAATCTACTGAAACTTATTGATAATACTACTCTCATTGATTACATTAATACAAAGTGTCCTGATGAAATTGCTGGCGCTCAGATGAAAGTCAATGATTCTAGTGGTAATTTTTGGTATGTAGCAAATGCTGTATCTTCCTTTGGTTTTACAGTAAATCATGATTTTCTTGAT
>JAEOTK010000269.1 GCA_016839875.1 Candidatus Heimdallarchaeota archaeon | reverse complement strand
AGTTGATTGAAAATCTCTCGAGCAATATAGCTTGCTGCTAATGGTTGTATATAGAATAAGACATCTGAAAGAAATCCAAAGAACACCAACCAAGGCTTGTACCTTAACAATTGCATTGATAGTCTTAGGACACTCATTTCAACAGCTCCTCAATTTCTCCTGTCTGTAAGAGATGACAGAATTGTGAATTAGGGTCACTAATCAATTCTGTTCTGTTGCCATGTTCAATAATATGACCTTTTTCTATTATCAAAATATCATCCACTTTATCTAATGTCGAGAGTCGATGTGCTATAATTATACCTGTTCGATTTATCAGTAATTTTTCAATTGCTTGTTCTAGAAGGCCCTCAGTAACTGGATCCAACCTTGAGGATGCTTCATCTAAAACAACCAAATTTGGTTTCTTTATGAAAACTCTTGCTAAAGCTAACAATTGAGCTTCTCCTGCAGAGATTCCATATTCACTTGATGAAATTATTGTATCCAATCCTTTAGGGAGTTTTTCTAACCAATCTCCTAAACCAACGTCATAGATGATTTGACTGATCCTTTCATCAGGTATCCTTTTTTCAAAAAGTGTAACATTATCTCTAACTGAAGCTTGAAACAATTCGACATTTTGGGTGACATACGATATTTTATCTCTTAAATCCTCTAATGATATTTCCTTAATGCTAATATCATTTAGTTTTATATTGCCATCCTTGGGCTTTGTATCATATAATCGAAACAATAATCTTGAAATGGTTGTTTTTCCGCTACCTGTATGACCCAATATACCTAGTGTCTTGCCTGGATTTAGTTTGAAAGAGATATTACTAAGCACATAATCGTCTTCATTATAAGCAAAACTCAAATCGTCAAATTCAATTTGCAGTGGTCCAGAAGACAGTTTCTCTATTCCATTATCTAGTATCTTTGTTTTATTCTGATACAGTTTATTTATCCTGTCAATTGATGCTCCTGCTCTTTGGAGATTTTGCATTTGTCTTGTAATTCTAAAAATAGGCATTAACAAAATTCCAGCAAGCATTTGAATTAGAAAAAGTGTTCCTAGTGTAAAAATTCCTTGATTTAACAGAGGGATACTTGGAGCAAATACCAGAGTATTGATGATAGCAATAATACTCCAAATTGCTATTACAAAAAATTGATCTCTAATAAGAGCTCTTCGGAATGCTCCATAATCTTTCTTTGAATAGTCAAAGAATTTTCGCATAGCATTCTTGACACCAGCATTTGCTTTTATATCTTCTACAGCACTTAAACTCTCTTCAATTGTTCCATAAAGATCTGCACTTGTTTGACGTTGCTTTTCCCAAGATTTAACAGAGAAATTTCTCAACAGATAGATGACAACAATAGCTAGCACTGTAAATAATGTGAAAGCAATTCCAAGAATCCAATGTTTAACAAAGAAAGTAACAAGTATTCCAATAATCAATAATAAAGATGCAACTAGATCTATTGAAAATTCTGAAAGAAATGTCGCTAGTGTATTAATATCTCCATCTACTCTTTCTATCATCTCTCCAGGTTTGTGTTCATTGTGAAAAGTCATGTCAAGGTTCAGACAATAGTCAGTTAAATCAAATCTCAGCATATTTGTAGAGGACCAAGAAAGATTCTGGCTAACATAAACTGAAAATAAAGTAATTCCTTGCTGTATAATCATCAAGGCAATGTAGAGAGAAGCAAGAAGGATAAGTGTACGAAGTATAGAACTGAGATTTACAAGAGGTAAGGATATAGTTTTGAAAAACTCATTTAAATTTTGTAGGAGTACTCCTTGGGTTGCTAAATTGATGTATCTTTCAATAATCAAAGGTGTGATAATCTGAAGAATAATTCCACTTACCAATAGAATAGCTAATACTAATAATCTCTTCTTGAAGGGAGCCAGATACTTCTTTTGGATTTCCCAATATTTTTGGAGTGGAACTTTCATTGTCTTCCTTACTCACCTTGAGAATCCTTATAAAAATATCCAATAGAGTCCCTTGTTCCAGAGACTCATAGTATGCTCGTTTACTCAACTGTAACATCTGGTAACCGGGGTCTAGCTACAAGATATATTAGAGAACCAATTATAGGTATTGAGAACAAAATGAGAAGTTTCTTTCTCTCCCAATTTCTTCTTTTCATATCATCCCATAATATAATGGGATAGAATAAGGTAAATAGAGCAAAGTCTACAGTCATGACTTGAATAAGACTAACATTCATGAAATTATTTGCGAACCCACTCCAACCACCAACTATACTAGTTGCAATTATGCCGAAAAGTAATAGAGCCAAGGCTAGTGCAGCTAAAAAAATTCCTAGAATTCTTGAATCCACTATTTTTGTATAAAGTGATTTCTTAGTCTTAGGATTCTTTCTCCAAACACCTCTTAATGCAAAATATGGTATCAATCCATACATGCCTATTGCTAGTGATACTAGAACGAACAACCATGCAGGTATAAACCTCTCTCTATTCTCTATTAGCAGCAATACTGCATAGAGTAAACCCCATATGGGTATGAAATTAAAAATAGCCCACTCTAGAGGATGAGTTTGACTACTATATACTTTACCAAAATCAAATAAACCTGGATCAGTTGGCTGTTTTGTTGGTGACCATAGGAACATATAGAGCAAGGAAAATATCCACACGACTAAAAACAATAGTTCCCATCTTAGAAATTCTTTCCATGGTACTCTGAACTCTTTAAGGGATGATAGCAATTTTCTCTCTTTTTGATCTTTTAATTCTATATCTGAATTCATCTTTATCTCCTTCTGAAATATAATCATTATGTATTGAATGCTCTGTCTCCAGCATCTCCCAATCCTGGAATAATATACCCCTTTTCATTCAATTCCTTATCTATGTCCCCAGTTACTATATCTACTTCAGGAAATTGCTCTTGAATCCTTTCGATTCCATATTCAGAAGCTATCGCACAAAGAATTATGACTCTCTTAGGTTTTTGTTCTTTTATATTTTCTAAAAGAAATAGAATGGTTGAACCACTTGCTAGCATTGGATCAACAATTAAAGCAACTTTGTTTTCTAAATATGGTATATTTAAGTATGTACAATCAATTCTGAAATCTTTACCTTCTTTATCTAGTTTTTTTCCTCTTGAAGCAGAAATGACACCTACTGATGCATTTGAAAACTGTTCTAGGACTCCTTCTGACATTGGCAAAGCGGCTCTTAAAATTGTTATAACTACAACTTGATCTTTGAGTGTTTTTACTTTTGCTTCTCCCAATGGAGTGGTTACTGTATCTATCCTTGTATCTAAGAGCTTTGAAGCTTCATAAGCAAGATAACCACCTAAACGGTGAAGATTCGATCGGAAAATTGCAGGGATGGTGTTTTTGTCTCTTAAAATGCCCACAACCTCTGAAATGAGGGTGTTTGTCTCTGTACCATTTATTAGCATTTCAGATATACTTTAAACCACTCAAATAAATAGATTGTTGATTTTCAACTTATGAGGTATTGATAATAAAAGTAATAAGGAAAAAAACTCTTAATCATTGATATGCCTTTTAGTGACGATGTAGGTTTTCTTCTAATTCACGGTCTTGGAGGAAGTAACAAAATAATGTCTCCTCTTGCAAGCTTTCTTGAAGAGAAAAATGCAATAGTTGTTAGCGAAAACTTACCAGGTCATAATACTAAGCCTGAAGATTTGAGGCAAACTAAGTGGGAGGAATGGGTAGATTTCTCTCAAGCTAAATTAGATGATCTAAGGGCAAAATGTAAAAAGGTATTCATTATTGGAACTTCTCTAGGAGGAATAATCACTTTTCTTCTTGCAGCTAGGAATACTGAAGTTGATGGTATAGTAGTATGTTCAACTGCACTAAAACCTTTTGACTTAAAATCTTGGATCGTATATAATGTCCAATTTTTACATCATATTATCAGATGGGTTCCTATGAAAAAATTCATGATTAGATTTATGGGTGTTCCAGAAGATTGGAAAATATATGAAAGAATCCCCGTTAAAAGTCTTCGAGAGGGAGTTGAGCTGCTTAAAGAATTGCAACCACTCATGAGTAAAATAACCCAACCCCTCCTTATATTACACAGCAAAAAAGACAAACTTGTTCCTTTCAAAGCTTCGCAACAAATAACTTCAGCTATAAGCTCAGCTGATATAACCGTTGTTGCGCTTGATAAAGGGGGTCATGTAATTCTCAAGGATATCGGATGTGATCAGGCCTTAGAGAAAATTGATAGCTGGTTGTCAGATAGAATATACTGAAATTAAGTACTCTATTTTTTGTCCCTTCTAAGCATGTTTTTCATCACATTCCACTTTGGAAGAAAAGCTCCTGTTGATTTTTGGTATTCTTCATATGAATCACCAAAACGTTTTATCAAGTCTTTCTCCTCAAAATACTGTATGGTGGGTACATAAATGATGATGAATACAGTCAGTATCAAAAAAATAAACCATGAATTAACTACTAATCCAAATGCAGGAAACATTGGCATCTCTCCTGTTGTTTGTGGATGTCTAATATATTTGTAGATGCCCCCATACATTTCCGTATCCTCAGAGGGAGTGAGAGTTTCTTTACCAGCGTCTTTTACACCTTTCAGTACAATAATCCCACTAGGAATGAAAATCACTAAAGAAACTACTATTCCAACCCACCACTTGGAAAATATCTGCCAGTTTATATTTTCAATGGGAAACCAGATCCAAAGAATAATCGTAATTAATGTAATCCCTTCAAACACAGATCCAGCAATTCTAAGATTTCTACATTGTTTCCAGAGTTCTTTTCCTTTCTTTTCTCCACGAATAGCAGGCATTACACTAAATGCATAGAGAATTGAAAAAAGAATCATTGATAATATTAGAATTACTAGATTTATCCATTCATACACTTGTTTTCAAGTCCTTTAAGTTTGAATTAATTCAATGATTTAATGTTCTGGTCTATACTTTCTATTTAGGACTTCAAAAATCTTATTAGCAATTTCTTGAGATCCACCAGAATCATCCCAAACACCTGTTGGTGCAAATATATACCACAATTCAGAAACTTCATCCAACTCACCATTTCTCATTTTATCAGTGATATCTTGGATAAATAGTCCTACGTCTTTGCATTTATCGAAATAAGAAAATGTGGGTTTTTCACCACAGGCTATCATTTCTTCTACAGCTTCTTCAAGGAGAGAAAGAAGGTGTTTGGTTTCTTCATCCATCATTTTCCTAGTGTTGAGAGTAGTTTAAGTTCTTTTCTGATTTTTTACCTTGCATTAAGGTTACTTTCTTGTAACGGCATCCTTCTTGGAAGAACGTGAAAAACGCTGTTTACACAATATATATTTTACCGTTTAAAAAATTGCACTAAATCATTGTTAATATCATATTAATCTCTTTCAACCCATTTCATAATTTTTTACTAGCTGATTAATAAAGTCAAAACTATGAACTAATCTATGCAGAAAGATAATGCTAAAACCGGTTGGTTTTATCGAGATCAATTACCCCCTAATGATAATGCTTATTTTGAGAATATGTCAAGAATCATTCTTAAAGGAAGTTTGAACTGGCAATTTATTGAAGATAGATGGAAAGCCTCTAGAAAAGCATTTGAGAATTTTGATATTGACATTGTAAGTGATTTTGACCCTGAGGACATTGATATGTTAATGTCAAACAAAGGTATTATCAAAAGCAGATCTAGAATAGAAGCTATAATAGTCAATGCTATGATTTTTCAAGGTATTAGAAAGGAATATGGTTCCTTCAGAAATTATTTAGATCAATTGGATATAACTGATAATTATAGTCTCGCAATAAAGGAATTAGTAAGAAAATTTGAAAAGTTATCCGAATCAATAGCTGCGATTTTTCTCTATAGTGTAGGGGAGAATATTGTACTCTAATTCTGAACACTATTGTCTTTTTTTGAAAATAGGATAAAAACATAAATGCAAATGACATAATTATCTTATGTCAGAAGAAAACTCTCGTACTGGTTGGTTTTTTAGAGATGGAGAAGAACCTCCCAATGATAATGCTTACTTTGAAAACATGATTAGATGTGTTTTCCAAGCTGGATTAACTTGGAAACTGATTGCCGATCGTTGGGCTAATTTTAAGAATGCGTTTAAAGATTTCAACATTGAAATAGTAGCAGATTTTCATGAAGAAGACATTGAAAGGCTGTTATCAGATCCTGGTATTTTACGAAATCGTGCTAAGATAGAAGCTAGCATTGTCAATGCTATGGTTTTTCTTAAGATAAGGGAAGAATTTGGTTCTTTTAGAGACTATATGGATACTTTAGATAAATCTGAAAACTACAAGTTTGTTAAGAGAGAACTTGCCAAAAGATTCTCTCGAATGGGACCTAAATCTGCAATGGTTTTCCTTTACAGCATTGGTGAAGATATAAAACATGAAGATTAAGTAACACCTTCAGAATTTTCAGCATTTACTAATTTCCCCTTATTGTTGTTTTTATTATCAAGCAATTTGTAAACTAAGAGAATAGTGACAGTTGCAATTGAAACAATGATTGCTGTAGTTATGAAAACAGCATTGATTCCAAAATTATTCCAAACTGGAGTTAAACTTAGTGTTGATATTGAACGAGAGAAGGAAACATAGAATCCTAAAGCTCCTAAAGCCATACCTCTCTGTACCCTTTTGGATTCTCTGGTAGTACCAGTATTTACTCCTAAATAACTAGTAAGACTACTAGCTGCATAAAGCATATAGATAATAATTAATCCTGGCAAAGCATCAACTACTACCATTAGAACAAGCATAGTGGATGAGAATAGAAGAGTGAAATATATTGGACCTTTGTATCCAATTTTATCAACTATTTTTCCCATGTAAGGTTTGAAGAAGAGCAAAACTCCAGCACTTATCCAAGCTATTTGTGCAACTGTATCATCAGGATATCCCTTCGAAACAATAAGAAAGGGGAAGAAAGCTGTTACCATATATTCAAGAAATGCAACGAATAGTTGTAAGATATAAATGAAGTTGAGCTTCTTTTGTTTTGAAACTATAGCAAGATTTCGAAACATAGAAAGAAAGGATTCACCTAAAGCCTTCAGTTTTGAATCAACTTGAAGTCTATCTTCTTTGTTAAGAACTTCTGGCATAAAGAATGCTAACCCAATTACTGCCAAAATAGAAATACCTGATCCCCAGCCGAAGAGAATTCTAAGTGGAGAAGCTGCACTACCCATTTGAGGGAAGATAAACAAACTTTGAATTTTGAATGTGAATATTTTTTGTATTCCTATATGTGATCTGCGCAATAGTAAAAATGCCAACAATGCTCCTAAAACTGCACCAATATCTGTTCCCTGAAAAAGACGTCCTTGTGATTGTCCTATTTGTTCCTTTTCAAAATCACCAATATATGCAAAAATTACAGGCCAGAAACAAGACATTCCTATCGCTAGAATTGTTATTGCTACAATAACAAAACCCCAATGCGTAGCTATTGCCATAAAGAATAAACTAACGGAATAAAGTGCACACCCTCCTATTAAGAGCGGTTTTCTTCCAACCATTTGTGAAAAATGACCGAGCGGTACCCGAAGAAAGATTTGATAGATATTTCTTAGTGCAAAAATAAATGCAATTAACCATGCGGTTGTTCTGATATCATCTAAATGAAGGCCTACATAGGACATAAAAATTGTCATAGAGAAACTACCAACAATACCCAATAAAACAGCTGAAAGACGTCTTCTATCATTCAGGTATGTTTTTGTTATGACAAAATTAAATGCTCTTGAGAATAAATTCTTGTCTTCACTCAGAGGTTTCAAATCCTTACCTAATGACTACAGAATTTGATTTTTAATATACTTAAGTTTGCAGATTAGGATATGAAAAAAAAGTTTGATGATTGCTCATCAAACTACTTGAAAGAATTTATTGTATTAGAATTTTTCTTACCATTCGACCATGTAATATCGCTAGTTTATTACTCAGATGTAGCGAAACAGTAAGTAAAATAAATCCTACTAGGGGACTCAAGATTAGTAGCACAATGCCTGCCCACTGGGGAGCCCAAGAATTGAATACATAATGTATCCATACTTCATAATTCCCACGAGCAAATTCTATAACATAAGCAAAGGGTAGTGCAATTAAACTTACTGAAACAGAAAGTAAAGTTACAAATATGGTGAACAGTGCAATCCCTATAGGCATAGCCGGAAGTAGGAAGTAAAAGAAGGTCTTTACAATTCTTTTATCTTTTAAAGAGTCTATTGCTCTCTGAAAGAAGCTTCCTTCAACATATGGTTTGTATGCTTTAGTAGGCATCTGTACTCCAACTAAAGTTTCTGTTAGTAAGCCCATTGCAAACATTATCCTTGGGAGACTCCACAAAAATGCATATAGGAAAATTATACCAACAAATGTAACAATCAGTCCAACTGAGACAGAGAAGACTGTTACTGCATAAACGAAGAAAGCTATTCCTATTGGGAATGTTAGAAATAAGTATAAGAGATTTGAGTATGTTCTCCAATAACGAAACACTGCAAAGTATGAAACGGTTTTGTCTGGAGGGTGTTCTTGCATGTGTGTATTCATAAGTTGAGGTGGTCATGAACAATAATAAACGTTAACAAATAGAAATTAAGAAATTTCAATCAATGGATCAGAATCATTCTCGTGCTCTTGAAAAATCTGTATTTAAGGTTATAAGTCGGTTTGAATTTGATTTTACATCTTCTAAGAAGAATTTCCTTTTCCACAATTTTATTATATCTCCACACTAAAAGATACATGGGGGTAATTCATGTTCCCACATCAACCACAATCTAGTGTTCCACCAGACAAACTTGTTCAACAATTGATAATGCAAGCATTTCAAGCTTTTTACATACAGGATTATGAAACAGGGATTCATTTCTTAGAACAGATACGTTCTAATCTTCCCAGATACATGTATCAACTTTCTCCAGCTTATCGAACTTTATGCAAAGATATAGTGAAGATGCTCCAAGATGGGAGTCTTGTTTCTGATCAGTCTGTAGCTACTGTTGGTCAACAAGCAGCTTTATCTCATCCTGGTCTTGTTGGTCTAGAAGAAACACCTACAGAAGAAGAACCCGCTGCAAGCCATGAAGATCATCCTTCTAGAGCTACATCATCTTCTCAATTAGACTTCGCGGAAACCCCTACTGAAGCTGTTGAACCTACTGAATCTTCTCAAATTCCTTTTGCTGAAGCGCCAACAGAAACTGTTGAAACAACACAGCAACCAGAAGACGATAAGGTGTTTTCTGGTGATAGTATGTCTTCAGAATTTATATCTGAATTATCAACAGCTGTTACTGCTGTAAAAGATAAGAAGAAGAAAAAAGTTCAGGAAAAGCTTACAGGATCTATGGATGAATTAGAGGATTTTGATTTCTGATTTAAATTAGAAAACATCAATTCGGGGATTTCTTATCTCGGACTGAAGTCCAATCTTGAATAATTAGTTTTCCTACTACACTATTTAATTCACTTGAAATTGTTTCTAATCTTTCCTTAAGAACTTCTTGAGGAGTAGCTGCGAATAAGTGTCTTATCCCTCCGTGAGGTAGCATCTCAACTTCTTTCTTTATGATGCCTTTGTCGATTAGACTTTGTATCATTCGGAGTGTTGTGGTTCTATCTCTGCCAATTCTTTCAGCTATTTGCTTTATTGATCTTTTCTCATTAAGAGTAAAGAAATAGATGCTGATATGTGATGCTTTCATACCAAACATGAATTCAAAAATAGGACAAATACAGAAGCCACATTCGAAATCTTCACATTCACAATGTCTTAGACCTATACTTCTACTAACCTTGTCCGGAATATCAACTAAACATCTATACATTTCGTGTGTGTTTGATTTATGCACATAATAAGTGTTATGCTTTTACAAATCGAGGAAAATAAGGTCTAACTCACTTAGGCTCTAATCCGGCATGGTTCTCCAATCTTGTTTGATAAGATTCTCAATTGCAACTTCGACGTCTTTTACAACCGTTCTTAACCTTTTCTTAACTGTTTCCTGCGGAATTCCTGAATAAACATTCCGAATTCCTCCGTATGGAAGTTCCTCTGACTCTCTGTTTATCAATCCTTGATTAATCATACTTTGAATTAATCTTACAGCTGTTGTTCGATCTCTTTCAACATGAGTAGCTATATCCTTAATCGTTCGTTTTTGCTTCAGAGTAAAGAAATATATCTTAACATGCAATGCTTTTAAGCCAAACAAGCATTCAAAAATATCGCATTTTCCCCCGTTCTCAAGAACTTCAGGCAGATTAATTAAACATCTGTGTTTGTTGGTTGCTGCTTGCATCTCGTATGTGTATTATTTATGCACATAATAAGTATTGCGCTTTTACGTATTTGTATTATAGAATAATTTAAAAGCGTGTGCGAGAATCTTACACACAGTCTATGGTGTAATATTATGGATGATGAGTTGGAACGTATAAAGCGAGAAAAAATGTTGAAACTAATGAAAGATGATGTACCTGTGGTTGGCACTTTTCCAGTTGCAGAACTACAAGAACTTGACGATCAATCATTTGAAGATTTCATTCAGCAAACAGGTATAGTAGTGATTGACTGTTGGGCTGCATGGTGTGCTCCTTGCCGAACGATGGAGCCAATAATGAAACAACTTTCAAAAGAATGGGCTGGTCAGGTTTCCATAGGAAAATTGAATGTTGATAAAAATCCTCGCACAGCAATGCAATATGGAATCTCATCTATACCAAACTTTCTAGTTTTTCAAAATGGTAAGTTTCTAGGAAACGTCGTTGGTGCAGTAGGCAAAAAACCATTTGATAAACTCTTCAAAAAAATTATTTCTGGTGATTTAGATAAAAGAGAAGGGTATGCTTAAACTCCCTTTTCTTTCTTAAGAATCTTGATCACTCAAGTCTATCAAAGTTGCATAGACTATCTTTTCTTCAGGGGTTAATGACATAATTCTAACACCTTTTGTGTTTCTGCCAATTTCTCTTATTGATTCTATTCGTGTCCTGATACTTATTCCAGCATTGTTAATTATAGAAATAGACTCTTCTTTTGTTGGTTTTTTAGGAGCAACAAGAACAGCAGATACAGGACCATTTCGTTCATCTGTCTTAATGTCAATTACACCTCTAGCTCCGCGGTGTGTAAAACGATATTCAGTGCAAGCTGTTCTCTTACCATAACCATTTTCAGTTATTGTTAGAAGTGAAAAATTATCTAATTCAGCTTCTGGAATGGCAGCACCACAGATTATTACATCGTTTGGTGTTTTAAAACGCATCCCTGTAACTCCTTGAGTAGCTCGTCCCATAGGTCGAACTTCTTTTTCATGAAAATGAGCTGTTAAACCAAATTTTGTTGCAAGATATATATGATTATCTCCAGAAGTTATGAAGGAATCAACCACTTGATCACCTTCTTCAATATTTATTCCTATGATACCGGTTCTTCTAACATTTGAAAATGCTGAGAGTTTTGTCTTCTTCACTTTACCCTTAGCAGTTACAAAAAACATGAATAACCCCTTATCAAATGAACTACGGTCTACTGCAACTATTTTAACAACGGATGTATCGACTGGAAGTATTGTTTTCCAAGGACTACCTCTAGCATTTCTTCTTCTAGCCTCAGGAATTTCAAAAGCTGGGGTTGAATGAACTTTTCCACTCTCTGTGATTAATAACAAAGTACTCTTGTTCAAAGTAACTAGAACATCGTAGAGACTATCATTGTCCCTAAGAGTTACTGCAGTCATACCTTTTCCTCCCCTTCTTTGGGTTCTGAATTTGTTAATTTCGATAGATCTAACGTAACCAAGTTTGGTATTAGTAATCAGTAAGTGTCTATCATGAAGCATTTCGTAAATATCACCATCAAGTGGAATATCAGCTTCATCAACTATCTCAGTTCGTCGTTCGTCTCCATATTTTTCCTTCAGATCAACTAACTCTTTTCTAATAATCTTCATTCGTTTTTTCTTCTTAGCTATAATATCTCTATATTCCTCAATCTTCTTTTCTAATTCTTCTTTTTCTTTAACAATAGCTTCGACTTCCATCCTGGCGAGTCTTGCTAGTTGCATTGCTAAAATTGCTTTAGCCTGAGCCTCGTTGAGCTTAAATTTTTTCATAAGTTTCTCTTGAGCATCAGTTCTGTCATCTGATTTTTTAATGAGAGCAATAACAGCATCAATGTTCTGAAGTGCTATGTGGAGTCCTTCCAGGATGTTCATCCGAATGAGTGCTCTATTGAGTCTGTGTTGTATTGTCTTTCTTACAACATACTCCCTATGCTCGAGGAATATAGAAAGTGCTCGTTTAAGATTGAGCAATAACGGCCTTCCTCTAGCGAAAGCCATATTCTTAGCATAAATTGTTCTTTGTAATTGTGTATGTTTGAATAACTGACCTATAATTACTCTAACTCCTTTTTCATGCGAATAATCTTCATGAATATCAATTTCAATTCTGATTTTATCTTTTGACAAATCTCTTGCATCAATTACTCCTCTTATCTTCTTTGATGAGATAATAGTATGAAGTTCTTCCATCAAAGTACTTTTGTTTGTTAAGTACGGAAGTTCATGAAAGATTACTACTGCTTCCTCTTTTTTTGCTGTTGGTTCTTTAATCTCAAACTTTCCTCTAATTACTATAGGTCCTTTTCCTGTGCTTGCATAAATGGGTAAAGTTCTCCCATTAACTATTACACCACCAGTTGGAAAATCTGGACCTTTTACAATCTCTGCTAAATCTTCTACAGGAGTTTCAGGTTTATCAATTAACTGAATTGTTGCATCTAAAATTTCAGTGATGTTATGAGGGGGAATGTTGGAACTTAATCCTACTGCTATTCCAGAAGTACCGTTGACTAACAAGAGAGGAAACTTAACTGGTAAAACTGTGGGTTCCATCTCTTCTCCATCAAAATTTTCCTGAAATCTTACTATTTCTGGTATAACATCCTCTAATAGTTCGCTAGCGATTTTAGCTAACCTTGCTTCTGTATATCTCATCGCTGCAGCTGGAAAACCATCAATTGAGCCAAAATTTCCTTGACCATCAACCACAGGATATCTTAGTGAGAAAGGTTGAGCTAATCGTACAAGGGTTTCATAAACTCCTCCAGCATGAGGATGATATTTACCTGTAACTTCACCAACAATTCGTGCACATTTTTTATGAGGACTACCGTGTGTCAATCTCATCTGATGCATAGCCCATAGAATTCTTCTATGAACTGGTTTAAGCCCATCTCTCGCATCTGGTATAGCTCTTTCACTTATAACATAATGAGCATATTCTGTATAAGCATCTTCCAGTGTTTTTGATAGAGTAGCACGATGAAATAATTCTTTGCCTTCATTACTTGTCATACAAATCTTATCCTGTAAATATTAATTAGAGTTCTAATTCTTCTGGTAATTCTTCACCTGAGATTTCAATATCAATTAGTTCCTCTTCAGTAAATTCAAACTCATCTGGATCTACTTCTTCTTCTTTAATGCCGTATTCCAATCTGTATTCTACAGCATCCGTACTGAAGACCTCTTCCATGATGAATTTCTTTCGAAAAGAAACATCACTCCCCATAAGTTGTTCAAAGCGTTGATCAGCAAGAGCAGCATCATCAATTCGAAGTTTAATGAAATATCGACTTTCAGGTTTCATTGCTGTAACTTCTAATTGATCTGCATTCATTTCACCAAGTCCTTTATAGCGTTGAATTTTTATGTTTCCTGGCTCTATTCCCGATTTAACTAATTTAGAAACAATAGCATCTTTTTCTTCCTCAATGTGACAGTATTCGAAACTATTGTTCTTAAAAATCTTAGATTTTCCTCTTGTGAGATAAATCCTGTAAAGAGGTGGTTTTGCGACATAGATTTTTCCTACCTCAATTAATTCACGCATGTATCTGTAGAAGAAAGTAAGAAGAAGAGTCATGATATGTGCTCCATCCACGTCAGCATCTGTTAGTATAGCTATCTTACCATAACGACATTTTTCGAGATCAAAATCGTCTCCAATTCCTGTCCCAACAGCCATGATTATACTTTGAATTTCCTTATTACTTAGAGCTTTAACTAATCTTGATTTGAATACATTGAGCACTTTGCCTTTGAGAAACAAAATTTCTTGGAATTGACTGTCTCTAGCTTTCACTGCAGTACCACCGGCTGATTGACCTTCAACAAGGAATAATTCTCTCTTTTCAGGATCTGTTTCTCTACTTTCAACTAGTCGTCCTGGTAATCCTAATTTTCTATCTTTCATTCGAACAAGTTCTCGTGCTTTTCTTGCAGCAACTCTTGCTCGTTTTGCATCCATCGCTTTGTCAATTATGTTTTTAGCGGTTTTTGTGTTGATTTCTAAGTATTCTTTAAACTTGTCACTCATAGCTCTTTGAACTACACCTTCAACTTCACTATTCCCAAGTTTAGTTTTAGTTTGTCCTTCAAACTGGGGATCAGGGTGCTTAATACTAATAATTGAAATTAATCCTTCTCTGACATCTTCTCCTCTAAGGTTATCGTCCTTTGCTGAGATGATGTTCTTATTTTTACCATAATCATTCAAAGCTCTAGTTAATCCAGCTTTGAAACCAGAAATATGGGTTCCTCCTTCTGAAGTATAAATTCCATTGACGAATCCCATAATTACTTCATTGTATCCTTCAGTATATAGGATGCTAAGCTCGCAAATTACACCCTTAATATTAGTTTCAACATGAAAAACTTCTTCTGGATTTGCAAAAATACTTCGTTTACCTCCACATAAATCTAAGGCAAATTGCTTAATCCCTCCTTCAAAAAGAAATTCCTGTTTTTTGATAGGATCACTTCTTTCGTCAGTTATCGAAAATCGAAGATTTTTATTCAAGTACGCCATTTCTTTTATTCTTCTTGCTATTATATCAAATGACACATCTGTTGTTTGGAAGATTGTAGGATCTGGTTCGAAGTAAATGAATGTACCAGTTTCAGGAGTACCTTGATATTTTTTCTCAACCACTTTGCTTGCGGTTTTTCCTTTGCTGTATTCTTGTATGTACTCTTTGGTTTTATTATAAACTTTGACAACCAATTTGTCAGATAAAGCATTAACGCAAGCTAATCCGACTCCATGAAGACCTCCAGAAACTTTGTAAGCAGTTTTATCAAATTTTCCACCAGAATGCAACTTTGTAAAAATTACTTCAAGTGTATTCTGATTGAATTTTGCATGTTTCCCAACTGGTATTCCTCTACCATTATCCAAAACGGAGATTCCCCCCTCTTTGTGAATAACCACTTGTATGTTATCACAAGATCCAGCCATATACTCGTCAACTGAATTATCAACTACTTCCCATACTAAATGATGCAAGCCTTCTTCGCCTGTTGTACCAATATACATTGCTGGTCTTTTTCGTATACCCTCAGTACCTTCTAGAACCTTTATTGTGTCAACATCATATGTTGTTTTACTACTTGGATTTTTGTCAGATTTATCATCCATAGATATCACTAATTGAGATTATTTTTTCTTCCAGAAATTTGGAACTCGTGTATTGCCCTTTTAGGAATAAAGTCGGGAGTTTACGCCATAATTTACTACTATAAAAATAGTTAGTTTATCATTTAAAAAGAAATTGGTATCCACTACCTTGTACGTGAAAATAACAGAGAAAAGAGGAATTTTGTCATAATTTTGCAAAAAACTTGTTTTTTTAACAAAAAATACCCTTTTGTATAAACGTTTTTTCGTAAAAAAAAGTCAAAGTATTAATCCCATGATTCATTCTAAAAAATGTTGAAAAGTGAACTAGTGATCTACTATTTTTGGTATCTTTTGTAAGATAACACTTTTCAGCGAACTTCTTGAACTACCAATAACTTTTACCTTGACTCTCTCTCCTAAATTACCACTAGTCAGAATTACGGGTTTATAGTAAATATTTCTTGCAAACTTATTTCCTGCCACTGTTTCTTTTAATATAATAGCTTGACCTTCCCAATCCTCCCATTTCAAATTCTTTTTCTTTTGTATTTCGTGTACTTTTTCTGTTAAAAATCTACTTCGTTTTTTCTTGATGTCTGTGGGTATTTTGTTTGGGAAATTACTAGATGCAGCAAATGGTCTATCACCATATTTTGATACATTAACTATATCAAATTGGCATTTTTCAATGCACTTAACAGTTTGATCAAAATCAAAATTAGTTTCTCCAGGGAATCCAACAATAATATCTGTTGACAAAGTTATATCTGGAATTTTCTCTCTTATTTTCTTTATTAACTGATTAAAGGATTCCATGTTGTAGGTTCTTTTCATTACATCTAATATTTTATCAGATCCACTTTGGACAGGTAAGTGAAGGAACCTATAAATCCTTTCATCTTTTTGCATAAGATCTAATAGATGATCTATTATCTCTAATGCATGTGTGGGGTTCATCATTCCGATTCTTATTTGAAAATCTCCGTCAATTTCTAATATTTTTTCGATAAGACCAGGTAATGTGATGCCGTTGTCTTTGCCATAAACAGCTGTATCTTGAGTAGTAACATAGAGCTCCTTTGCCCCCATATCAATAGCTTTCTTAGCATATTCGACAACCATTTTTGAAGGATAACTTGTCAACCATCCTCTTGCATATTTAACTGCACAATAAGTACAGCTTCCCAAGCAACCTTGTGAAATTGGTACAATGGAGGTAAGTGGTTGATTTGGCATGAAGACTGGTTTTTCTGGCAACCTATCCATCTGATAAGCTTCTCCATTAGTTAATCGAAGTGGGACATACTTTAAAATTGATTTACCAATATTGGGTGGGGCAAGTATGGCATCAGGACAAGCTTTCTTTATTCTATCTGGGTTTATTTTTGGAAGGCATCCTGTAACAACAATATCAGCATCAGACATAGTGCAATCATAAAGAAACTGAATAACCTTATCTTCTGTAGGTGTTTTAACTGCACATGAGTTTATAATAATTACATCAGCTTTGAATTTATCATCTACTTCTTCACCATAGGATTGAAGAAGAATCTGACGAATGTTCTCTCCCTCTCCCTGGTTTTGCGTGCAACCGAAGTTTTTCAAATAGAAGCGAAAAGTTAACGATTCACCCATTAAGACAAGCGAAACATTTCACTTAAAAAATGCATTGTTCAGTGAGAAAAATTTTATTGACAAATATATTATTGAAAAAACGGTTTCCAATAAAACTTTATAATGATAGAAAGATTTTTGGATACAGCTTTAAAAAACAATATACAATATTTCTAGTGAACAACAATGAGTGAATTTGTACCAATGCCCCCTATATTTCTCTACATTACTGACATCGTTGAAGGAAGAATGGAAAAGGAAGGAGATGAGAGATTTAGATGGGTTCTGAAGACATATAATGGTGAGAAAATCTACAAAGTAAGAGTAAATGGAACGATAATTCAAAAATATCACAGTTCTGGTGAAGGAGAGAAAAAATCTTTTACATCCTTAACTTTGGATGATGGTACAAATACTGTGAGATTAAAGGGATGGGAAGAAAATGCTGAAGACATGAAAAAATATGAAATTGGCAATGAGGTAGAACTCATAGGAAAACCTAGAATAAGTGAAGATGAAATATATATTCTTCCTGAGCAGATGCTGCTGATTGAAGATCCTAACAAGGAGCTCTATCTAAGAATGAAGAAAATAAGACGATATCTTAAGAAGGATCTTACAATTCCATCTGAGAAGCAACAAATTCAAAAACATACATTGGAACAAAAAGCTCAAATCTACACAATAATTACTGACGATGAAGAAGGAGTGGAACTTGAGAGCATTCTAGAAAAAACAAAACTAGATAGAGCAACAGCTGAATCTGTTATTCAAGAGCTTCTTAATGATGGAGATATCTATGAACCTAGTACTCTAAAATTCAAGAAGATTTAGGAATGCCTATTTATTCCTCTAAAAAGTGTGCATTTATTATTTGTATTAATTGTTCTTTCAATTCTAAACCTGCAACTAGTAGTCCTAATTGTTCAATTTTGTCTGAAAGATCATTTAATCCCAAGATATAACGTATCCACAATCCTAAATCACTTGAAACTGAGTTATCTGTTTCAATACGATAGGTGTGATACTCAATAGAAAAATATGGAATATAAGGAAGCATCTCAGCTAATTCTCGAAGATTATAAGCTGTGCCATAAATCTGTTTTGGAGAACTGGGATCACGAAAAACAAAGGGTGGACTAATAGGCTTTGTGGATTGATTGTTTGTCATATTAGTTTCCGATTTTAACATAGTAACCCCTTTTCAAACCAGAACGATTCGAAACTGAAACGCTAATTATTAAGTTTTTTTCTCCAAAAAAGAGTAAAATTACAGTTTTAAAACCAAATTTAGTAAAAAACCTAGTAAGGTTTTCAGGTTCGGAATGGGTCTGAGTGTTACCCCTTCACTATGGCCGCGACGCATCGCAGCGAACGGCTGTTCCCAAGCCCTCTCGGAACTTAGTACAAAGCCACACGTTGAAGGACTTAACTTTCCTGACCATCCGGAACGCATCCAGATGTTGTCTGACCTTACTAGGCAAAAAAAAAGAAATAAGATGACTTTTTAATGTTGCTATTGGAGACAAATACGAATACAATCTTTCTGGGGAATAATAAGTCGAAATGTTTAAATTCAAAAAATAAGCGGAGTAAATAGAACAGCAGTTGTGCCGAGATACTCAAGCGGTATGAGGATGGATTGCTAATCCATTGCCATTAGGCTCCCGGGTTCAAATCCCGGTCTCGGCTCCAACAATCTATTTTTCAGATACATCTCCAAACTTAAAAAGTCTAACAATAACTGATTTTTGGCATGAAATCTGATACTGTAATAGAGCTCAATCACGGTGCTGGTGGCTCTCTTATGGATAATTTTCTTAACACTTTGTTAGGAATTTACAAAATTAAATCTATTAACGATGGCATTGGAGTGGATGAATTAGATGATGGTGCTTCTATCCCTCTATCCAATGAAGAAACTCTCATTGTTAGCTCTGATTCTCATACAGTTGATCCCATTTTCTTTCCAGGTGGCGATTTAGGATTTTTAGCAGCTGCTGGGACTATAAATGATGTTGTGATGATGGGAGCTAAACCAATAGCTATAACTTGCGCACTTCTTATTGAAGAAGGAACAGTATTTTCAACAGTAGAGAAGGTTCTGTCTTCATTTGCAAAGATCTGTGAAGAAAACAATGTGGCTATAATAGCTGGAGATACAAAAGTTCTACCAAAAGGTCAAGTTGATTGTATTTACATGAGCACAACAGGTTTAGGGATACGCGAATCTCCAAACATCATAGGTGATAATCAAATACAAGTTGGTGATAAAATAATTCTCACAGGAGCTCCTGGGATGCATGGTGCTTCCCTCATTGCAAGAAGAGAAGGAATTAATCTCCAAACAGAATTAGAATCGGATGTAGCACCTCTTGTTGATATGCTTTTACCCATAGCTAAAACAGGCTATGTTCATGCCATGAAAGATCCTACTAGGGGGGGAACCGGTAGTGCACTAAATGAATTTGCTGTAAAATCAGATGTGGGTTTATTACTGGAGGAAGAAGTCATTCCTACTAATCCAGAAGTAAATGGTGTCTGTGAATTGTTGGGTTTAGATCCTTATTCTCTCTCGTCAGAGGGAAAGGCAATAATCGCAGTAACAGCTGATAAAGCAGAAGATATCTTAACTAAGTTGCAGGCTCATCCACTCGGAAAAGAATCTCGGATAATTGGAGAAGCGACAGAAAAATATAAGGGAAAAGTTGTTATAAGAACTGCAATTGGTGGGCATAGATTATTAAGAAAACCACTAGGGGAACCAATCCCAAGAGTATGTTAGAAAGGTCTTAAACATGACTGAACAAACCTGCGAAATACTTGTCTCAGGAATTGTACAAGGTATAGGATATAGACCGTTTGTTTTCAATCTAGCAATAGAACTTGGAGTTAAAGGAAATGTAATGAACCTAGGCGATGCAGGAGTTCGAATTATATCTCAAGCTGAGAAATCTGTTCTACTGAAATTCATCAATCTTCTAGAAGAGCGAAAACCGAAACTTAGTATTTATGAATCCTTCCAAGTTGAATGGGATGTAATTCCTCCATCTTTCGATAAATTTGAAATTGCTAGTAGTTCAAGTGAAAGTAAGGGTATAGGTTTTTCCTATCTCCCACCTGATATTTCAATTTGTGAAAAATGTATTAACGAGCTAAATTCTAGTGAAAGAA
This sequence comes from Candidatus Heimdallarchaeota archaeon, assembly GCA_016839875.1. The sequence continues at coordinate 14,209 of JAEOTK010000269.1, read as the reverse complement.
GAAGAAGAGATTATCCTTTCAATTCCTGTGTGGATTGTGGTCCACGATATACGGTGATTGAGAAATTACCCTATGATCGTCCTAACACAGTAATGACTGAATTCCCCTTTTGCCAAGATTGTGAAATAGATTATACTAATTCAAAAGATAGAAGATTTCATGCTCAAACTACATGTTGTATAGATTGTGGTCCTATATACTCGTTACATGAATCAAGCGGTAAGAATGTAATTTTAGATTCTCAACTAGATTTAATTAAGTTTGTTGCAAAAGCAATTGAAGATGGTCAGATAGTTGCAGTCAAAGGTATCGGTGGAACTCACCTAGCTTGCTCTTCGTTTAATGATAGTACACTATTAAGACTAAGAGAAGCTAAAGGAAAACGAAAATACAAACCTTTTGCAATAATGGCTAAAGATCTTCAATCCGTCAAAAAGTTTGCTGATGTTCATGAAGAGGAAGAAAGCCTATTATCCAGTTTTAGAAAGCCTATTGTTTTGTTAGAACGAAATAAGAACTACAATCTATCTGATTGGGTTGCTCCTGATTTACACAATATCGGAGTAATGCTACCTTATGCTGGTATACATCATATGTTGCTAAAGGAAATGAAAGAAGATATCATGGTATTAACTAGTGCCAATCCTTCTAATTTCCCAATGTATATAGAGAACAATGAAATTATAGAAAAACTTCCTTATGTCGATTATTATCTGCTCCATAATAGGCGTATTTTCCAGAGAAACGATGACTCTGTAATAAGAGTTAATCAACTTGGAAATAAGTTGTCCAATAAATTTCTGCGAAGATCTAGGGGTTGGGTACCAGAACCTTTGCTATCTCACATTGATGTTGGAAAGGAGACATTACTAGGAATAGGAGCTGAAATGCATCTCATTCCATCCTTAATGAAAGGTACAAAAATAATACCAACCCAACATATAGGTACAGTAACTCTTCTCGAAACTTACGAATATATGTTAGAGGCAATTGAGCATTTACTTAAACTCTATAATACAAAGGTAGACACTATTGCTTATGATATGCATCCTCAATATATCACCTCAACAAGCATCAAAGAAATAGCTGAAAGGTTGGGTGCAAATGAGTGGATTAGTTTTCAACATCATGAAGCTCATATTGCAAGCGTTGCACTAGAAAACAAAATACATCCAGAAGAAGAGATTATTGGAATAGCTCTAGATGGAACAGGTTATGGAAAAGATGGAAAGATATGGGGTGGAGAAATCTTCACAGGACAAATATCAGACTTACAGCGAATAGGACATCTAGAGGAGTTCGCACTTCCAGGTGGAGATTTATCTGTAAAACATCCATTAAGGTCTCTCCTTTCTTTATTGTCTTCTAGTTTTTCTATTGACGAAATACTAAACATTACTGAACATTTACATCATCTTCTACCTAAGGGAACTGAAGAAGTTAACTTTGTTCTAAATCAACTGAAAAAAAACGAATTTCCAAATTCTTTCATCACAACTAGTGCAGGAAGATTTCTAGATTCTGTTAGTATTCTCTTAGGAATCTGTGGGACACAAACATATGAGGGAGAACCGGCTATTAGATTAGAAGGACACAGTTTAGGATCTGCTCAAGAAATAGAGTCTCTATCTTTAGATATTCCTCATTCTAAACAAAATGGAAATTATGTTTTACAGATTTCGAACATCTTTCCACAACTTCAGAATTTGAAGAACAAATATTCTTCTGGCCAATTAGGATATATGACACAGGTTGCTCTAGGAAATGGTTTAGCAAACATTGTTAATGATATTTCTGAGAAAACAGGAATAAAGAAAACCTTAGTTTCGGGAGGAGTAGCTCTTAACAGTATCATAATCAATGAATTGACAAAACAGATTGAAGATAATAATGGATCTGTTTTAACTAATGAGAAAATCTCTCCTGGTGATGGAGGAGTTTCTGTTGGACAAGTTTATCTTCTCGGATTAAAAACAAATTACAAATTTTAAAAGCCTAAGAATGTTATTACAAGTATTTTTTCTTTTAGAGATTTACTCAACTACTCACGATAAACCTTAAGAATTAGCTAATCTTGACTAACAATGTCGCTTAAGTGACCCCTTTAGGAGTTACAAGCAAGAACATATAAGATAATCCTAAATGGAGGATTTATTAAAAATGGATCTATGGTTAGAAATTATTCTAATGATAACTGTTCCTGGTATAATCTTTCTCATCATCATGGGTTTATTCATTGATTGGTTAGACAGAAAAGTATATGCTAGGGGACAAAACAGAAAAGGTCCACCATTTTTGCAACCTCTATATGACATAGTTAAGTTAACAGCAAAGGAAACAATCATTCCAAAAGGTGTTAGTAAATTCTGGATGACTGTTTTGCCTATAGCTTTCGTTGCTACTGCTATCACTGGAGCATTGATGATACCAATTGTAGTTGTAAGAGACAGTATTACAAATACTGTAACTGGATTTACATCATTTAACTTTGATGTATTTTTTGTTATATTTCTATTACTCTCTCTTGGTCTCATGAAATACTTCCTTGGATACGTTACAAAGAACCCATTTGCACAAACAGGCTCAACAAGATCACTTTTACAAGCACTAAGTTATGAAATTCCTTTAGGTTTTAGTTTACTTGTACCGGTTTTAATAGTAGGAATTAATAACGATAGTTCCAACTTTACCTTAGGTGAAATAAGCCAGAACCTTTACTCAACTATAGGGGCTAGTTCAACAAATTACCTCTTCATTATTGGACTTGTGATAGCATTTGTTATCTCAATAATAGTAATGATGGCGGAACTAGAGGAATTTCCATTCGATTCTCCTCTTGCACACACTGAACTTGCAGATGGTTGGCTTGTCGAATACGGTGGGTGGAGATATGCTCTTATCCATCTTGGCGAAAGAATTGGCGCATTTTTCATAGGCGGATTAATAGTTACAATGTTTCTAGGTGGCCCATACATTGTGGATACCGGAATTGGAGCATTGGATGGCTTTCTACATTTCATATTCTTCAACTTGAAACTAGTTGCTGTAATAGCAATAATGGCTTTCTTAAGAACCATAATCTCAAGGATAAGAATTGATCAAAGTGTAAGATTGGCATGGAAAATAATTTTGCCTTTTGCCGTAATTGCGTTAATGTTGACAATTGGCTTTAAATTAATAGGAGTGTGAATGATGTGGAATGGTATTGGGCACTTTTAATTGATCTTGTGTTTTCAGTTGCAGTCGTGATTTTAGTTTGGCTAATAAGCAAGAGAGTCAGGAAAATACTGGGTACTCAACCTGATCATCAGACAGAAATGAAAAAGGATCTGTTCTCAAGTGGAGAAGGATCTATTAATGCGAAACCACGAAGAATATTTATAGACACATACGTGTTTCTAGCATTCTTTGTACTGTTTGATGTAGCAGTATTTATACTGGCAACAGCTTTCTTCATAGCTGATCAAACCATTGTTGCAGCTTTGTTATATTCTGCCATTGTACTTATTACTCTCCTAGTCGCGGTCAAGAAAAAGTATCCTCGTGATACTGTAGATTTCATTGTCGAAGGAGGCTCAGAATTATGAGTGGAATTACAATAGGAATATTCATACTAATGATATTAGCTCTCCTAGCTTCTATTATTGCTTTAGAGTACAAAAATCTCATGGTTTCTGTAATCAGCTTGATTGTAGTAAACTTATGTATATGGATTGTATTCTTACTCTTTGATGCAATTTTAATAGCGTGGATTCAGCTAATAGTATATGGTGGTGGAATAACAGCTTTATTCATAGTTGTTGTATCACTAACTGAAAAACAAATAGACGAAACCTTTGATTGGAAGAGAACAGTCATTGCTGCAGTTATTGTTGCAGTAATAGTCGCTGTCCTAATCTGGGCTATAATGGCATACGGAGATGTTATGATAACTGGTATTGTTGGTGAACCCGTTGAGGTTGTTAGTAAACTTTGGGGTCCAAGAACTACCGATGTGATTCTTCAGGGCATTATCTTCTTTACTGCTTCTGTTGCAATAGGAACAATGTTTCTGCAACATAAGAGGAAGAAACAAAAGGAGGATGTTAAAGCATGATGGATCAAACACTTCTTCTGATATTTGCTGTTATCTTGTTCGGTGTAGGATTTTATGCACTGCTAGGTAAAAGGAATGTAATAAAGATTCTAATGGGTATTGAAATTATGACAATAGCTGTGAATGTAGTCTTTATTGCATTAGGAACTCAAATTGAAGCTGCAGGTAACACATTTACTGAATTTGCTCAAGTGTTTCCGATAATATCAATAGCAGTAGGCGCAGCAGTTATGGCAATAGGATTGGCACTCGTCATTAACAACTATCGTCACGCAAGAAGCGTGGATAGCGACGAGATGGCTACATTAAAGAGGTGATAAAAGTGGAAATGATATTACTAATTTCAACTATTATAGCAATACTAGCACCTCTGATTGGAGCTTTCTTGTCCTTATTGTTAAAGAAATGGACTTCAATCCGTGATATTTTTGGAGTTCTTACAATAGCAATATCTGCTGTTGCAGCTATCATAATATATGCTGTATTTGCTCAAACTGATGGTGCAGCACAAGCTTATGACTTCAATTGGCTCTCATGGTCAGCAAGTGCTGATATAAGCAGAGACACTAATTTGATTCAATCTGGATTTTATCTAGATTCGCTATCTGTATTGATGGGTTTAATTGTATCTGTTCTAAGCATGCTTATTGCATTCTTCTCACTTGAATACATGGGTGGAGACAAATACAAATCAAGATATTGGTTCTTCATTCAGATGTTCGTAAGTGGAATGCTATTGCTAGTTTTCGCACATGATATGATCTTCTTGTTTATAGGATGGGAAATGGTAGGACTCTGTTCATGTTTCCTCATAGCACATCACTATATGAAAGAAGGTGACGAAGGAAAGAAACCCGCTCTCAGTGGTATCAAAGCTCTAATTATGACTGGTATAGGAGATGTTGGATTTCTAGCATTCTTATCCTGGGCATACTTTACCTCTGGCAGTTTGTTTGTTGATGAATTGTTCGTTGGAAGTAACACAATCATAATGAGTATCTTGTTACTCCTTGCTCCAATTACAAAATCTGCACAATTCCCACTGCAATCCTGGCTTAGTGCTGGTGATACAGTAGATATTGATGCAATGCAAGGTCCAACAACCGTTTCAGCTCTAATACACGCAGCAACAATGGTTAAAGCTGGTGTATATCTAGTTGCTAGATTAAGTCCAATATGGAATGTAGACTTCTTCTACATAGTATTGATGATAATAGCTGGAATATCAACGGTATTAGCTGCAATAGGAGCATTAGTCACGACTGATCTGAAGAGAGTTTTAGCTTACAGTACAATCTCTCAATTGAGTTACATGTTTCTAGCATTTACTCTTCGAGAAACTGGAGATGGACTACTCGCTGGACAATTACATTTGTTCTCACATTCAATCTTTAAGGCACTACTCTTCTTGTCTGCAGGAGCAATAATTCATTCTGTAGCAGAAGAAAGAGATATCAAAAAGATGGGTGGTTTGAGAAAAGAGCTACCATGGATTTATGGATTCATGCTAGTTGGTGTAATTGGACTGATGGGATTACCAATAGTAGCAAATGGTGGATATTCTAAGGAATTGATCATAACAGCTGCTTATCTAGAAGGTAATTGGTTTGTCTTTATTGTAACTGTGCTAACAGCATTCTTAACAGCTCTCTATGCATCAAGAATGTTCTTCATGATTTTCCACGGCAAAAACCGAGGAGCTCATGTACATAAGCCAAAATACATTATGCGAATAACTTTGGGTATTCTAGCTGTTCTAGTTGTAGCTACTGGATTCATTATCGAAGGTCCTCTACATAACTTCCTAACTGGACACCCTGGAGACTACGTCCTAATCCATGTCGAAATTGTTCCATTCCTCATTGCACTTGGTGCAATTCTATTAGGAATTGGTTTAGCATACCTGTTATATGGAAAAGGTCAAACTGAAGTAGGCATAATTGAAAAAGTTAAACCTTTCAAAGCAGTAAGAACTTTTGTAGCAAATGGTTACTACATTGATCATCTATACAATATCGTCTTTGTTAAACCAGTATTTTGGATAGGTCAAAAATTGTCCTTCCTTAAAACAGGAAAACTTAACTGGAATATGATACTTGGCTCTATCCTTGCTGTAGCTGCAATTGTTATCTTGGTGGTGGTTGTCTAATGAACGTCTATCTATCTCTAATACTAATAGTTCCTCTGGCAGGAGCTGGACTACTAGCCCTATTTGAGCAATTTAAGAACTTCTTAAATCGATTTAAGATATGTACTAAATGCTTGAATCACATAGTTGCAAATGTAATTGCACTAGGTGTTTTCATCTTAGGAATCGTATCTATATTCGTAAACTCAATGTGGGTTTTGAACACAACATCTGATGGTCTACTTGAATACGGACTCCTCCAAGCAATTCTGATTACCATATTTGGTTTCTTAGTTTGGATGGCAGTATTATTCAGTGTTGATTATATGAAAGAAAAAGATGGGCTTGGTTTCTACTATGCTCTAATCTTAACACTATTCTCTGGTTTGAGTGCAGTGGTAATGTCAAACAACTTCTTTACCCTCTTCGTTGGTTGGGAAATGTTTGCTTTGAGTGGTTATGCTCTAGTTGCATTTGAACGAATGAAACGTGGTGCTGTAGAAGCTTCGCTGAAGTATTTCATAATGTCAACAGCTGGAAGTATGCTCATTCTATTAGGAACTGCATTAACATATGGTTTCTATGGATCTGTTAATTTCAGCGTATTGAGAACATCTACCATTGCATCTACTGGATCTCCTATAACTGGAGCTATTATTGCTCTTTTCGTAATAGGCTTTGGTGTAACTGCAGCAATGTTGTTCTTGAATGCTTGGCTACCAGATGCCCACTCACGTGCTCCTTCAACAATATCAGCATTACTTTCTGGAATTGTTGTTAAAGCAGGTGCTTATGGTATCTACAGATCATTATACTGGACATTCGCTACTGACAGTCTTTTACCAACAAGAATTTTCATCTCATGGTTAGCTATTCTTACCATGTTTGAAGGAAACTTCCTTGTATTCTCTCAATTCTGGAGAAAGGATATAATAGATTTCAAGAGAATTCTTGCATATTCTACAACAGTACATCTTGGTTACATTGTCCTTGGCATTGGAGCAGGAACTGATCTTGGAATTGGAGCATCAGTATTTCATATCTTAACACATGCAGCAGGAAAAGGATCCCTCTTTTTGCTTAGTGGTCTATTAATTGCAGCAGTAGGTTCAAGAGATATTCGTGACATGAAAGGTCTTGGAAGAAGATCACCTTTCGTAGGTATTATTCTTACAATAGGTCTTCTATCACTCGGTGGAATTCCTATAACTGGTGGTTTTGTTTCAAAACTTCTAGTGATCCTTGCAGCTTTCAATGGTGCCAGCTGGCCAATAATGAATATTGTAATTGTAATTATGGCAGTTATCAATTCATTACTAGCTTTAGGTGGTTACCTGTACATTCTCAAAATTATCGTATTCGATAAACCTGAGAGTGATGAAGGAGAGAAACTCAAAATACCTGCATTTGAAGGAATATCTTTAGGAATAATTGCAGTAGTTATCATACTCCTCGGAGTGTGGCCAGAAAAGGTCTTTGACCTGATATCAGATGCGATTGGAGCTCTGTGGTAAACATATCTCTTTTCCCTTTTTCTTTTTCTTTCTTTTTATTTATCAAATCAAGTTCATTATGTAAATAATATTTTTATAAGCAATTTTTACATTCATTTTATGGTATTAGATATAATTACGGGGATTTACTCTATATTGGTAGGAGTTTCACTTGTTATATTCTGGATTATAGCTTTTTACAATAAAAAAACTCAGAAATATATAGAAATAAAACTTGAAAGATATTTCCACATAATTGCTGAGTTTGTGATGTCGTTTTTAGCTTTCATTAGTGGAATAGCTATTTTACTTAACCAAAATTGGGGTGTAATTCTTTTTATCTTAACCATGGGTTTCATGATTTACGCAACTATTAATGCAATTGGAATTTATGCTCACAAGAAATACTGGTCACTTGTTGCAACCTTGATTGGGATAGCAATAATTTCAACTATCCTTATGATATTCAACTTTGTAAAACTAATATCTTAATTAAAAATAAAAAATAAAAGAAAAGTTAGAAATTACTCTTCTTGAGGAATTTCCTTTTTCTCAACACCAATTAAATCTACTTTAAGCTTGCCAAGTAAGGTTGCTACTGCATGAACAATGTTCTCCGGTCTTGGGGGACATCCATACACGTACGCATCAACAGGAATTACATGGTCAATTCCACCTAAAACAAATGCACATTCTTGAAAAACACCACCAGTAGTACAACAATTTCCAACTGCTACTACGAATTTTGGTAGAGGCATCTGCTCATAAACTCTTCTTACTCTTTCAGCTACTTGTAAAGTAACTCCACCTGTAATAACTAGAACATCTGCTTGTCTTGGTGTTCCTCTTAGTGTTATACCATACTGCTCAATATCATGTCGAGGAGTTAAAGCATCAACAATCTCAATATCACAGCCGTTACATCCACCTGCATTCATGTGGATGATCCATGGGGATCTTACTGCACAATTTACTCCAAATTTCTTAAGCCAACCCATTTATATCAACTCCTAAACTCCTCTATTTCTTTCAACTTCTTTCCACCTTCTTCGATTAGTTCAGCTAATTTCTTTTCAGCTTTTTCACCTTTGAAGCTACCTTTAGCACAAAGCATTGAGTAATCTTGTCTTACGTTGAAAGAGAATAAAGTATTCGAACTGTCTGGATCTGTATCTACATGAATGGCATCCTTTGGACAATATGTTTGACAATGACCACACCACATACACTGTGGAGATAGAAACCAAATCATACCATTGTCTTTATCGTCTTTTTCCATCCATAAGCAGTGGTTGGGGCATACATTCACACAAGTCCCGCACATTATACACCGATCTTCAATGATTTTTGGAACGGTTCTAATGTCCTCGGGAGGAGGATGATTTCCTATTCGATCGAGAACGTGTAAAGTGACTGGTCCCTTAGCTTGATTCTTTAGAGCTTCGCCACCCATTACTAGTATTTTTTTACCCATTTTCATTCACCTCAGAAAAAACTCCTATTATATTTCTTGGCTTTTGTAGCCTTTAATGCAAACTCGTCTTGAGTCATTAGTGTTTTGTCTCCTGTTTTTTCATTGATAACCATAACCCTGTTTGTACATGAGAAGCAAGGATCATAACTTCGCAGAATAACAGGCATGTCGGCTATATATTCACCATCCATTCTTTTCAATGTTGCATCTATATTACCCAATGATGGAGCTCGTATTTTGTATCGTTCTGGTTTATCAGTTCCATTGGCGATACCATAGTGGACGTCTTCACCACGAGGAGCTTCACCTCTAGTCATGTATCTTCCTTCTGGAACTCTTGGTCTAACTCTAATCAAAGTTTCTCCTTTTGCAGATTCCAGTTGATCAGACATTTGTTGCATCATTTGAAGTGATTCTAAGGTTTCATCTATTCTTACAAGAGTTGTAGCTAAGATATCTCCTTCTGGGTAACAAACAAGATTCCAATCAAGTTTATCATATAACTCATATGGATAAGATTTTCTTATGTCAAAAGGCAATCCTGACCCTCTTCCAGTGGGTCCATTGGGAGTTGTTTCTTTTGCATGGTCTTTTGTTAAGACACCAACATCTTCCAATCTGTTTCGAATTGAAGCTTCTTCTGTAAAGACTTTCTTATGATATTCTACCTTCTTTATCAGATCTGCTATCATAGGTTTTGCTTTGTCAAGTTTTGCTTGAGGGATATCTCTTTTGACACCACCTGGAAGCATTAAAGCAGGATTTACTCTATTACCACTCACATCTTCGATTATATCCATTATAATCTCTCGATCTCTCCATGAGATGTGTAACATTGTATCAAAACCAGCATCATGTGCAAGAATACCATACCAGAGAATGTGTGAATGTACACGTTCAGCTTCAAGACTAAACATTCGGATCAATCTAGCTCTATCGGAGATTTGATCTTCCACACCTGCAAGTCTATCAACAACTCTTACATAGATGTTTTGATGAACTGCACTGCAAATTCCACATGCTCTTGGAACTAACATAGTATTCTGACGCCAAGTTCTAGCTTCCATTGCTTTTTCCATTCCTCTGAAGTTGAAACCAATTCTGATATCAGCTTCAACAACTCTTTCTCCTTTCACATGAATTATGAAATGTGCTGGTTCTTCAGCCCATGGATGTTGAGGTCCGATAAACATATGGTGATCAGCATCAGCAGGTCCGTCGCTTCCATCTACTACGGTTCTAAATCTTGATCTAAAGGTCTCTGTCATTTTCTAGCCTCCTCAAGTACCTGTTTTGCGAGATTCATGGTGATTTCCTTAAGTTGTTGCCAACTGTATTCCTTACGTAATGGTCTAACATCATCAGGCCACATTTCAGGTAATATGATTCTTTGCAGAAAGGGATGATTATCAAAGTAGATTCCAAAGAAATCATATATTTCTCTTTCATAATAATCAGCTGCAACAAAGAAATCAACCATACTCGGGGTCTTAGGATTCGATTTATCAATCTTAGTAACAATAAAATTTATTGGTACTTCTCTGAATTCCTCTTCTATCCTGTATTGAATGTGATAACAGACACTAAAGTCCTCTTCATTTTCAATACCTGTAATTGTTGATAGATGATAAATTCCGGCATCTTCACGTAGAATTTTCATCAAGTCATAAGCACTATTTGCTGGTGAAAGAACATCGAAATGCCCTTCTTCAACTTTAATGATTTCCTCTACGAGATTTTCAGGTAAAGTTATTTTTATAATCTCTTCTAATTCCTTGAGTGCATCACTCATCAGAAGTCCTCTTTATAATTTTAGTTAAATCATTTTTCAGTTATAAAAAAAGGTTATGCTAAAGCGTTAAGACAATTGTCTTATTCCAACCCTCTCTATTTTCCCACCAAAAGCCGTTTAATCGCCATTTGGTGCAATATTGTATCATACTAAGATAATTTTGTGCATTAAGACTAGTAACTAGAAAATTAATTTTAGCTTTCAGATTATTTCTTTAATAATATGTACTCATTCCTTTGAAATTTCACAGGAATTTCTTGTAAATACCAACCCCTTGCTTGAAGAATTAGTACTTCTGCAATAATACTCGGGGTTATACTGAAATTATGGCAACGAAGGTTATTCTCGGAGCTCCATTCTCCTTCATTTTCTTTTAATTGTAACCACTCATTTATTGATAGGTATCTACCTGTGTAATGTACTCCAAATTGTTTTTCTAATAATTCAGGATTTGATTTAATTACTTCACTTAATAGTTCCTCATCTTCTTTATACTGACTAATTGCCATTACATCTAGAACTGCTGTTTTTGTTTCAAAGTCATCTGAGATTTTTGGTTTGATTGGAGGAAAGCTTTCGAAGTTTGGGTATATAGCTCTTTCTTCACACAAAAATACTCTCTCTGTTACAACTCTAAATCTAAACCCTCTTGTTATTAATTGTAATATGTATGCTATTTCTAGATTGCTCAGTTTATATTTCCGTCTAAGTAATTCTACCCCTTCTTTTGTATCAACTTTTCTTAATGCTTGTCCAGTGCATTCCAGTTGATCTATAGAGTCTGCCATAACTCTGGATAAGTTTGTCAAGAAGTATTGATTAGGCTTAAATGAGAAATCTATGAAATTCCTCAAAATCTGAGCATTTGCGTCTTTTTCTCGGAGTACCATATATTGAAAAAATGTTCTCTTAACCTATTTAACTCATTCGGATTTTTGTTTGAGAATATAGATTTGATCTAGGACTACTTACTCAATATTTCATCCCATAGCTTAAGATCTTCCTCAGCTTGCTTGGGATCCAATTTTGAAATAATAAAACCTGTATGAATTAAAACATAGTCGCCAATTTCTAAAGGTTCATCAAGTAGGGATGTATCAGCTTCTCGTTTTACTCCTGTGATATCTACTATCACTCTCTTATCTTCAAGAAGCTCACAGATTTTTGCGGGAATGGCGAGACACATTGTTATTTCTTCCTTTTATATTTAATAATTAACTCTTTTTATTGGGCAACTTAATCTTCCCATTGAATTTCTTCATATGTTGCAGCTACATTACATGTTCCTTCATGACTAACCATACAGGCTCCAACAGGATGATCAGGTCTACAAGCTTTCATGAAAAGCTTGCATTCGGAAGGTTTTGATTTTCCAATGAGTATTTCATCACAAATGCAACCACCATGAAGTTCTGTAACTTCAAGTTTTGGGATGTCATATTTTTTCTTGGAATCAATGTGCGAGTATTTTTCACTTATCTCATGTCCTGTTTCCGGCCATACTCCTAGTCCCCTCCATCTAGCATCAGAAAGCACATAAGCTTCTTCAAGAGTTCTGAGAGCTGCAACATTTCCTTCATGTTTTACCCATCTCCCATAGGTATTATCAACCCGCGATGTGTTTTCATTGATCTGTTGAATCAAGGAGTGAATACCCATGAGAATATCAACAGGTTCGAAACCAGCAATAGCAACAGGGAAGTTGTATTTTTCTGGAATGAATTCATAGGGTATTGAACCAATAATTGTCGAAACATGACCAGGTGCTAAGAAACCTTGAAATTCGATGTCGTCTCTCTGAAGAAGTAAATCCATTGCTGGTGGGATTACCTTATGGGAAGCATATATGCTGAAGTTAGGTAAAGTAGTCCTTACTACCTCAGCAGCAGTGACACACGAAGTGGTTTCAAAACCAACACTAAAGAAAATTACATCCTTTTCAGGATTTTTTTCAGCAATTTTAATAGCATCAGAAACACCATAAACAACACGAACATCTACACCCCTGCCTTGAGCTTGATAAAGAGATTCTGTAGAGCCGGGGACTCTCATCATATCACCAAAAGTAGTAATGGTAACATTATGGTTATCAGCAATCCAAAGAACTTCATCAACATCTTGAGCAGAACTTACACAAACAGGACACCCTGGACCAGCAATCAGATCTATTTCTTCTGGCAATAATGATCGCAATCCGGCTTTTACTACATCATGTTCATGTGTTCCACAAACATGCATGATACGAACTTTTTCTGCTATTTTATCTGTCAGCTGTGTTATCTTCTTAATTATAACATCAACGATTTCTTTATTCCGATACTTTTGGGCAGGTTCTGACATTTTGAGTGATTCCCTAATCCTCTCTGTTTTCTGCAAAAATCCTCTAAATAAATAACTTCTTCTCTTTGACAAAATGAAATTACATTCTTAAGAATGCTTTAATATAAATCAGAGTTCGCAATAGCTATGGTAACACATGAGCAATTGGCTGATTACCTTGCTATGTTAGTTAGTAAGAAATTATCCAGTCTATTTGGAGAAGATATGGGGCTAGAGTATGCAGATGATTTCAACTCCCAGTTTCGAAGTAACTTTGAGAAAAATCTTAATCATATGCCGGATGAAATAAGCAAATTCCATGGTGTTTCTGCGATTCTTGTTATCTCTTTATATCAAATACTTAAACCTGAACAACTAACCATTGATGAGTTAAAAGGAATAATTATGGACATTTACAATGATCTTATGAAACCTACATTTGATGGAATGGTAGCCAAACTCAAGGAGAGTTCAGCACCTTTTGATTCTTTTGTAGAATTGACAACATCTAGTCCAAGTCCCTATGAAAACGAATACTTCCATCAAGAAACAATTCAAGCGAACGAAAATGGGTACCATATCGATATTCATAGATGCCTTTATTTCGAGATTTTCAAAGCCAATGGTTGCCCTGAACTAGGTTCTATTCTGTGTGAATATGATCTTCTTATGGCAAGCGCGTTAGAAACTTGGGTGGTCTTTGAGAGAGAGGAAACTATAGTTTCTGGATTTCAGAGATGTACATTCAGATATAATCCCCGTTAAGCGATTTTGGACTTCTTCTCTCTAACGAGAAAAGGATATTTTTATATAATCTAGTAGTCTGCAAATGTCCATGAAAATTCTAGTTACTTACTTCACAAAAACCGGTAATACAAAACAGATAGCAGAGGCTATACATGAAATT
>JAEOTK010000268.1 GCA_016839875.1 Candidatus Heimdallarchaeota archaeon | reverse complement strand
AACTGTTTTACATCTTTACCAATCTCTTCGATTTCCCCAGCAAGCTCCATACCAAGTATCTTTCTTCTTGGACTTCGTATGCCTAAGAATAATTTAGCCATAAGCCATTCTGATTTAGGAACTGAGAAACTTCTCATTCTCACATCCCCAGCATGTACTGTTGAAGCATATACTTTTACTAATACTTCGTTATCCTTAGGGATTGGTTTGTCTATCTCTTTGAGCTGAAGGACTTCTGGAGGACCATATCTCTCATACACTATTGCTTTCATGAGATATCTATCTCATTACTTGCTTTAAAGTATACGCCGAATTTGATTTACTAGGTTTCTTTATCGGGTACTACAGTTATTATTATTTTTCCTTGGGAGTGTTTCTTCTCATAGTATTTGATAGCTTTGGGAACTTCTTTCAATGGATAACTTCTATCTATAACAGGTACTATCTTACCATCTTCAATAAGTTCTTTTATAAATGTTAAATCCTGAGCATTGATTCTAGCCAAGTATGATTTTACTTTTTTACTTCCAAACAATGAAATCAAAGGTCCTAGAAACAAAGAAGTTGCGTTGAAATCACAAGCAACATACGCACCATTAGGTTTCAAAGCGCGCTTGTATTCTGCAATTGAGTGACTAACATGAAGATCTAGAATAAGATCATATAGTTGCTCTCCTTTAGTGAAATCTTCTTTGGTATAATCTATGACATTGTCTGCACCAATTGATTGTATTATTTCAGATTTTTTAGAGCTGCACACTGCTGTTACTTCAGCACCAAATGATTTAGCAATCTGTACAGCAAACGAGCCTATTCCTCCACCTGCACCATTAATCAAAACTTTTTGTCCTTGCTTAATCTGACCATGATTACGAAGACCCTGCAAGGCGATTACTGCTGCTGCTGGTACTGCGGCTGCCTTCTCGAATGGTAAATTTGTTGGCTTTAATGCTACTATGCTTTCAGGTACAGATACATATTCTGCAAAACCACCGAAACCTTTGTCCGCTATATCCGCAAATACCTCATCACCTAGCTTAAATTGTTTAGCGTTTTTACCAACTGCTTCAACTTTTCCCGCTATGTCTGCTCCGAGTGTCTTTTTTCTTGGTTTGAGCAATCCCTGCCATAAGCGACCTAAGAATGGTTTACCTCGTGTCAAAGTGCTGTCAGCAGAATTTATAGCTGAAGCATAAACTTTGACCAGAATTTCATTATCCTTTGGGATAGGTTTAGCTACTTCCTTTAATTTATGAACCTCCTCAGGTGGTCCGTATTTTTCATAAATAATTGCTTTCATGTTTCTTCCTCTATTTTGTTATTTATCTTGATTGCTGTTAAATGTTATCACAACATATCCTTTCTTAAGTCCCTTTTCCACATAATCATGAGCTTCAGCAGCTTTTTCCATTGGAAAGGTTTTATCTACATAGGATTTTATTTCTCCTTCTTCAACTAGCTGTTTGATAGCTTCTATGTCCTCTTCAAATGATATTGCACATTTTACCTTCTTCTTACCAATTATTTTAGTTCTTAATGATTGAAGTAGTTGTCTAGATTTAAAATTGGCTAGGAGATAAATTCCTTTTTTGTTTAGCACTTTCTTGCTGCGTGAGAACGAACTTTTACCTAATACATCAAAAATAAGATCATAGGTTTCATCTTTTGTAGTAAAATCCTCTTTGGTATAGTCAATGACTTTATCAGCTCCCAAAGCTTTTACCATCTCCAATCTTGGTGTTCCACAAACACCAGTTACTTCTGCCCCATAACTTTTAGCTAGCTGTAACGCTATACTTCCTATCCCTCCTGAAGCTCCATTAATGAGAACTTTTTGTCCAGGCTGAATATTTACTTTACTAAGGATAGTTTTTGCAGTCATTGAGTTTCCAGTAACAGTAGCAGCTTCCTCAAAGGTCATGTTGGTTGGTTTCAGAGCAACTGTTCCTGTTTCAGGCAAACAAACATATTCAGCATAAGCTCCCATATTCATACTAAGAAATCCAAAAATCTCGTCTCCTTCTTTAAATCGTTCAACATCTTTACCAACAGATTCAATTACTCCTGCAAACTCATTACCTAAGATTTTTACTTTTGGTTTTCTGAAACCAAAATGGTTTTTCGCAACAAGCCAGAATAAGAAGGGCATATGGAAATCTCTAGGTGACCAATTTTTGAGATTTCGAGCTATGATATCTCCGAAATTTACATGTACTGCATGCACTTTAACCATTATTTCATTATCTTTTGGAGTTGGCTTCTCTACATCTTTAATCTGAAGAACCTCCGGTAGTCCGAATTTTTCATATACAATCGCTTTCATTTTTCATCCCACTTGTAAAATTTTATGTCTGAAACATATATTAAAATCTATTCCAAAATCTCAAATTGATTAAAAATAGGAAAAAGAAGAAAGAAATTATTCTTTCTTTGGTCGAAGTCTCAATATTGAAACTAAAACTAATCCAATTATTAAGTAAATCAATGTAACAATGATTAGTAATCCAAATTCGAATCCAAGATCAGAGAATGTTTGACCATAGGTCATCGCTTGGATTATCATTCGAGTTGCTATGTTTGTAGGAAGAAGATCAAATACTCCAACAACATTTCCACCTATTTGAAACATTTTGATTTGCTGAATTCCCCAAACCGGGAAGAATGTAATCATGTACAGTGGAATTGCTACGACACTTGATATTGAACCAGCTATTGTGCTTTTCTTCGAAATTGAACCAATTATCATTCCTATTCCTAGCATGGATAATGATAGAATCCAAGCTATTAAACCACCTATAACAAATGAACCAGCTGCATTATACCCAAATAATAGAGCTAAAGCAAATAAAACAACTATCTGCACGAGAGCTATAAGTAGCTGTGCTAAAGACATTCCTGCTATCAAATGAACTGCTTTCATAGGTGTAAGTTGTAGTTTTTCAAGGGTTTTGAATTCGTATTCCTCTGTTAAGATGGAAGCAACAAAAACAATGTTCATGACGATTCCAATAATAATAAAACCTGGGACCATTAGATCAAACACTGTTGTGTTTCCAGCTATACCAATATAATTCTCTATTATTGTAATTTGCCCTGTATCATCACCTAGATCCTCTCTAGCAGCATCCACAAATTCATTGAATATTGTATTGAATAGTGAAACTGCACCATGGTAAGTTCCAGTTGCAGGATCTCCAACTACAGTGATTGTTACATCATTACTGGAATTAAAAATCATTTGGCTGAAATTTACAGGTATTATCATCGTGAAATGTAAATCATGTTCTTCATTTAACAGAAAATCTTCTACAGATTGATTGTATTCATCCTCTTCGTAGACATAAAAGATAGTCTGAGGTTCCTCTCCTTCCTCAGCAGGATAAGTTAAGGATTCAAGAGTACTGATAAGCGCTTCACCATACTCATATGTTAAACCACTTGTGTAACCAACATCTTCATTGATAACAAGGACATTATAAGATTCTACAGATGAGAGCGGTCCTCCGAAAATTGCTCCCATAAATATCATGAGTATTGCAGGCATTGCAACTGCAATTATCAAAAAAAGCTTCGATCTGAATACTTCTTTAAGAAACTTAATACCCAGACTAAATGTTGTTCTTAGTTCAAATCCTGCTTTCTTAGCTAATACTTCAATTTTGTTTTGATTTATTTCTATTTCACTCATTCTTATCACACCCTTAGCTCCTTTCCTGTAAGACTTATGAAAACCGTTTCCAGCGATTGTTTAGTTAGTTTAACATCAACAGCTTCGAATCCATCTCCTTCTATCACATCTAGAATCTTTGGCATTTTAGCAATTGCATTTAGTGTCTTTACAATGATGCTTTTATCTTTTTTCTCAGCTTTTATATCCTTAACAGTTTTAGTTAGTTTATCTAAAAGAGAATCATCGAAATCCTTGTTGATTTCTAATTCAAGAATATCACCCTTACCATGAGTATTCTTGAGATTTTCAGGAGTATCAGCAGCTAGCATTTTGCCTAGATCTATGATAGCTACTCTGTCAGAAAGTGCATCAACTATTTCCATAAGATGACTAGTAATGATAATCGTCTTATTCTCTTTAGATGCAAAATCTCTCAAGTAATCATAGAGATAATTTCGTGTTTGTGGATCTAGTCCTACAAAGACTTCATCTAGAAGCAAGATTTGAGGATTATGAACCATACCCATAGCTAAATTCAATCTTCTCTTCATTCCACCAGAGAGTTTAGAAGCCATTTTTTTCTTATGTTCAACTAAATATAATCCTTCCAGAAGATGATTGATTCTGTTTTTCAACTCTTTATTTGGAATGTTGTAAGTTGCTCCAATAACATGGAGATTTTCATAAACGGTAAGATTTTTCCAAAACGCAGCTTCTTGTGGGACATAACCTATCTGTTTCTTTAGTTTGGAAGAATTTACATTGAGCTCTTCACCATTGTACAAAATCTGCCCGGATGAAGATTTCAACAATCCAACTAACATTCTTATTAAGGTCGTTTTTCCTGCACCATTTGGACCAAGTAATCCAAAGATTTCACCTTTATAGATTTCTAAATCTAATGAATCTACAGCTTTTACATTATTTGTATGGTAGATTTTAGTTAGATTCTCAATTTGAATTGCAGATTCTTTCATAGCCCTCAAAAAATTGTATGAGTATATTAATTTTTTTGAAGATATATCATTGATGAAATAAGTAAAGTATCAAGCATACTTGAATTACTTCTACTCCTTTCAAATCCAGAAATCTATGAAACAGAACGGAAGAAATTCTTCGTAGAATGATACATTTAATCTTTAATGTTTTTCTTCAGTCCATTCATGAACAGCTACTATTCTTCCATTCCCAATGATCTCACCTAGTTTCATATATATCTTCAACCAAAGTAGTTGCATTGTTTCGTTGAATTCTTTAATATATATGGGGTATGGGAGATTTTTATAAAAAACCCTTTATAAATACCCGAGTACTCAAATAGGAAAGATGAACAAAAAATGCTCTTTCTAAGATATTTAAAACACATTTCTGTTATCTTTATTATTTTATCTAGCATTACAATACCCACTTACAGTTCTGGGAACATACCTATATCGTATTCACTTACAAACACTCAATCTTGTACGATTTTTTCTATAGCTATTAATGATACTGTTTTTTTTGGAAACAATGAAGATTATTATCAAAAAGATCTGTATTTATGGTATGTTCCCTCGCAGAACATCTCCACCTATGTTGGAACTAAATCTATCTATGGGACTATCTTTGTAGGATTTCCTAATAGAAGGAAAGGAAAACTTTATCCTTGTCCCAATGGAGGGATGAATGAGCATGGACTTGCGTATGATATAAATGGTCTTCCTGCACTAGAATTAGTTGATAATCCGGATGGATCTTCATTCTATACACCTAATGATTGGTACATTAAAACATCCCTGTGGGACTGTAAAACTGTAGTTGAGGTTATAAACTGGTATAAAGACCATGCTTGGACTGCCACAATAGGAGGACAGATTCATTATGCTGATGCTACTGGAGATGCGGTAGTTGTCAGTGTAAATCCTTCCACAAACACGTGGGTTTTCACTAGGAAAATTGGAAATTTCCTAGTATCCACTAACTTT
>JAEOTK010000267.1 GCA_016839875.1 Candidatus Heimdallarchaeota archaeon | reverse complement strand
TTACTGTTTACTTGTTTTCCTAACTCCAAAATCTTTGATGTTTTATTGTTCCATTTGTCATTAACATCTTCTAAGCTTGTCTTAAAAGAGCCAGTGGCATATGCTAAGGAGTCTGTCTTTCTTTGATGTGTGTTCATATGTAATCACCTGTTTTCGCGAAAAGGAAGATTCTCATATTGAAAAAAGCCAGCGATAAAATTGTTAAATTCCCTTTCGGAAACATTACAAGAAAATAATATCACGAACATAATTAAACTTAACGTTATTCCCCAACTCAGAGGAATATATAGAATATTGATTTAATTAATTAGAAAATATTTTGAATTCTCAAAAATCGATGCCTTAAAAATAGCTTGAACTTCTATAACACTTGAATGCCTTTCTCAGCGATATCAAATAATGAAGTCAAAGGGAAGGTTTTAGATGTACAACTATACATTGCACAAAGTGCTGTTTTAGCTCATAGCCTTCTATATTCCATAGAACCAAAACCTGGTGGTGCATCCTACTTACACGAGTTTGATGATACTAAAACAGAACATTTTCTTGCTGGAGGAAGTAGCTTGATGTCTCCGATTCTCAACCTCTCAAAACGAGGGATTTTGGTGGCAGAGAATCATTTGTGGTTTGAAGATGCTGAATTAGGATTCTACATCCAGAAAGCGCTTGATAGATCCAGAACATGGTATAAGGCGGAAGGAAACACAATCCTTGGAACACTACTGATGTTCTCACCTTTAACTCTTGGAGTTGCACACTCTTTTGCAACTGAAGGTATGAGAACTAATATTGATTTAAATCTAGATAATGCTGTGAATGTTGCTGAGCAATTTCTAAAGAACTCAACAACAGAAGATTGTGTCTATTTAACACAAGCTCTAAACAAAACTGTTTCAGACAGAATACTTCCCTCAAAAAAAGAAGAAGATGATTTTAGTTCTTTTCTGAAAATTCATCAAAATGAACGAACCAATCTATTTGAATTTACTAAGTTCTATGATTCAAGAGATTTAGTGTTTCATGAATTATCAAGCAAATACAGAATAACAATAAAATGTGGTTATACTACTTTTATAAGAACTTACGAAGAGAATCATAATTTCAAAAATGCAATTATTCAAACATATATTACATTGCTTTCTGAAAAGAAAGATACTCACATTGCTAAACGATTTGGAAACGAAATAGCTACAGAAGTCAGTAAGAAGGCAAAAGAAGCAGTTAAAGCTGGAGGAATATTCACAAAGGATGGAAAAACCAAGATAAAGGATTTGGATGATTATCTAAGAACTTCTCATCAAAGAACAATTAATCCTGGATCTACTTCAGATATAACAGCAACTACGATTTTTCTAGCATTACTTCAGGGATATCGTCCTTAACTTTTATTTCTTGTTCAAAGAATTTCTTTGTTGCTTCTATTAACTGTGTAGATGAGACTCCATTTTCAAAATCCAAGAAGAAAATGCGATTAATCATTTTAACAACAACAGTTGATTGTTCATCTGTTGAGAATATCTGAACATGAATAGGAGAATTGAATAGATAATCGAGTCCTTTTTCTGCAGCTTGAAAGAAATCATAAATTATTTTATGTTTTTTACTAATCTCCTTTTTACTAACTGGAGAGATTAGATTTCTATTGTAAATCTCTGTTTTGTCTGGTTTGTAGGCTTCTTTAAGAATACCTAGAAGTTGCTGATGGGACTTTGTTTTGAATTGTCTATATCGTTTTACAATCAAATCATCGACTTTTGCATCCATAATAATAATTGCTGAAGGTAAGTTAATTGTCTGAATAACATTGCCTTGATGAGTGATGTGGAAGCTATTACTTTTAGTTGTGTTTTCAGCTTCAGAAGTTACCTTTCGTAAACTTTTTCCTAACACTTGAAATATAGTGAAACAGTCAATATTGTAATTAGGAGCTAAAGCACGAACAACTAGTAGTTCATTTTCAGCAGAAAGAAGGCACCAAGCTTTCACTTCCTTATTGTCCGTTGCATTTATCAACGCATTTGCAGCTTCAACACCACATTGTAGCAATATGTCTTTGCAGTCCTTTTGGAAGCCACGAAAAACACTGACATCTCCGCTGAACTCTTTTAATTCATCTTTGTACTTCTTGACGAAATTTGAAGCAACACATTCACTAACATATTCTGCATATTCTTCAGGCATCTCATCTGATACTTGAAAAATGAAAATCAATGAATCATGAGCAGAAAGTAAATATTGACTTTCTTCAAGCATTACTCGTGAAAGTTTCTCTTTTTCTGTTTCCTCAACAAATCTCAATATTGCTGTGATTAAACCAGAAACTAGTACTTCATCTCCCCTAGAATATTCCTCAAAATCGAATACAGGTAATCCATGCTCGCTTACAATTAGTATTCGTTTTAATAACATGAAATTTAACCTCTCTTTATTCCTTCTTCTAGGGTATTAAATACATCTTCTAGCTTAGGAAGTTCTCCTAATACTTTTTGTTTTGATACAATATTAAAAACACTTTGTGACAATTCTTCTAATGTTGTATAGGAGATAACTTCTTGGTAAAACATGAAATTATAATGGAAAAGGGATAATAAATAGCTATCCAAACAAGCGTGTTGAATCCTAAGATAAAAGTTTGAGTCACCAAATTTCAGCTTTTCATCAGTTTCTAAGAAGAGTAGATTTTCTCGTTTTGTAATTAATAAAATCAATCTGTTGAGGAAATCAGAGTTTTGGATTTTGAATATCTCTGG
>JAEOTK010000266.1 GCA_016839875.1 Candidatus Heimdallarchaeota archaeon | reverse complement strand
TTGACATATTAGTTACAATTTCAACAGCTGTATCTCTGACTTCCTGTTCTTCATAGAACAATGCAGCTGTTAGGGGAGCAATTGCATGGGGATCATCTAGTTCCTTAAGAGCTTTAATGAGAGCCTGAACAGCAGGCTTACATATTCTTTCCACTGCATAAACAGCATATTCTCGAACAGTCTCTTCTTCATTATGGTCCTTCAATGTAGCAATAAGAGGTTCAATAGCTTTTGGATGTCCAATTTTACCTAATGTTTCAGCTGCACACACTCTGACTTTGCTACGGTTATTTCCTAATTCTGCAATAAGAGGTTCAACGGCGTAAGATCCAATACTTTCTAAAGCTCTAGCAGCCATATATCTGGTTCCTTTATCTTCATCCTTTAAAGCATCAATAAGAGGAGTTACAGCTGTTTCACCAATTTGTGAAAGTGCAGAGATAGCCATATTGAATTCTTTTGAATCCATTTTTAATTCAGAAATTAGTGAAACAATGTCACCACTGTTTTGGAATTTCTTTATGTACTTCTCTACACTCATAACAAAACCCTTAGGAAATTAAAGTTAAATCTTAACAATTAATGAACAATCCCAACCCCTATATAAACAATTTCCTCTGATTTTAAAACGTGAAGTAATACCTTAAGCAAATTCCCGACAAAAAATAGTACTTCTAACACTTTTGGAGTTTGATAACAAAAATAGCTCCAGTAGGAACATTATCTTCTAAGAATATTGACCCACCATATCGCTCTATTGCTATTCGTGCCAGATAGAGTCCCATCCCTCTCCCCACGCTCTCTTTCTTCTTATAACTTCTATAGAATATTTGATCCTTATCTTCATCTTTTATTCCTTCTCCATTATCTTTGATTTTTATTAATACATATTCATCTAATTCTTCATATTCAAATTCAACATCTATATCCTCACCACCATGTTGAAAGGCATTTTGTGTTAGATTAACTAAAATTGGGTATAACAGTTTACTCGCTTTTAGTTGTGTATTTTTAGGAGGGGAGATAACTGTTGCCTTATCAAAAAGATTTGCTACATCAAAAATAATATTGAGATCAACTGGTTGCTCTATAACAGATTCAAGGAGATCTGTTTCGGTTGTTATTCCAGCCAGTCTTCCTATCACTATATCTATCCTATCATTTAGTTTTTCTAAGAATATTTCTTCTTTTGTCTCTCGGAAAAGCTCTAAACTATTTTGTATGACAACTATATCATTGTGGAGATCATGTCTAAGTAATGATGTAACTGTTATGATATCATCAACCAAAATACTAATTTCATCATACATTGTTTGATAGTATTTTCGCTCTCTATCAATTTCGAATATAGAAGTAGGATCAACATGACGTTCTAACATCAAAACAAGACCAACGAAGAAAATTGCATATGATACATTATAGATTAGGTCAGGCATTGATCCAAGTGAGTATGATGAATTTGCGAGATAATATGCCATAGCAGCATCACCGACAAAGATGAATAGCCATGCTCCTACTATCATTAACCAGAAATATGGAAATCTGAGTTTTCTATTTAGAATAACTAAGACAATGGACATCGAAAGAATATCCAAATCAATTATTACGTAAATAATTGTTATAACAAAATCAAGAATGTTATTTTCAGCAAATGATTTTTTACTATATGATATTATAATGGGAGATAGAAGTGCAAGAACCAAAGCAGTTAGAAATAGTGTTATTAAAGCAATGTTTCTCGAAACATAGGGTTGGTTCTTTCTTGTTTTAGTGATTAGCAAATAATAGATTGGAAAGTATGAGAGAAGGAAAGTTATATTCAGTACTATCAAGACAGCTTCTATTGAATATAAATTGTCAAATAGAGTCAAAATTTCGGAGATTAAAAAGAGAATTAAACTGATTAATACTGGTATTAGAAAATTCCTCAGTTTCTTTTCTCTTTTCATTATTAAGTATGAACAAGCAATCAATGCACAAATTAGGATAAAAATCCGATAAATTGGAACAAAGAAGAGATTTACACTTGTTTCAAGAAAGAGAGGTACAATACCAACAATGATAGAAAATCCTGCTATCATATAATCTAGATTCTTTATCATCACACGTAATTTTGTCTTGATATCTAATAACCTTAAGTATAAATGCAATTAGTTGATATTTCAAAATAGATATAAATAGACAAAAAAAAGTTTCTTGACTATTGTCGTTAATGTAATCAGAAAAAAATAGAATTGAGTGCAAATTATGAAAAAACCCCGAAAAGAACTATATCTTGAAGTAATAGCTATACTTGCTTTCTTAGTTATTGGAGCTGGTGTCCCCATATTAGTAACCTATGAAAAACCAGACTATTTTGAAATAGAATCTGATAAGGATTTTAGAAAATACAAGTTTCCAGGAAATGGGTCTTTAGAAAATCCTTACATTATCGAGAATTTTACAATTTCAGAAGCTCAAAAAAGAGCGATTTCTATTAGAAATACCAATAGTTATTTCATCATTCGCAATTGTTCTCTTTCTTACAATTTTTTTGGTGGAATTCGTCTAGAGAATATAAGACCTGGAACAGCAAAAATATATGATAATTTCATAAATGGGCATTCTGTAGCAGGGATACACGCAAAAGCATCAAACCAAGTTGAAATCTACAACAATATCCTCATAGAAAATGAAAGAGGAATTTTAGTAGAAAATTCAAGTAATTGCATAATTACTAATAATGAAATATATGTTTACAGACCAGCAGATAGATTCGGGACTCAGAAAAGAGGGATTGTGATTGAAGATTCTGATAATATTTATGTTATGAGTAACTACTTCAGAAAACTTGCTTATGGTATCAAGGTATTATTTTGTAATGATATTATTCTTTCTAATAATACGTTTGATTCACTAACTCATATCGATATTGAATTGCTAAATTGCACACAAAGCCAAATTACAAATTCTCAAAGTTCAAACAATGGTATTCTCTTTATTAATCTTATCTACTCTAACGAAAACAGTGTTTTTAATTGTACATCTATGGAGAGTTCAAACAGTATGCGAATAGATTCAAGTAACTTCAACAGTGTACTGAATAATACTTTTTTGAAGAATTTCTCAGGAATCACAATTCTTGGAGAAAACCAAGAGAATCTGATTTTGTATAATGAGTTCATTAACTGTACAAATGAAGGTGTAAGTATTACTGATGGAGACTCGAATATAATTCATCATAATTCATTCTTCTATAATAATTTAGGAGATTCTTCGCAAGCAGAGGATAATGGAATAAATAATTCTTGGTTTGATATAGATCTTTCTGAAGGTAATTTCTGGAATGGGTGGAATGTGTCTTTACCATATCTAATTTCTGGAAGTGCAAATAGTACTGATCCTTTCCCGTTATCTATCCCTATCTGATAGTTGATTATGAATAAACAATATACATTCAGAAATATTTTTTATAATGAGTAAAATATTCAAATGAGAAGTATGTCAAAAGAAATTACTTTGGAAAAACTTGCTTCAATTCCTATGATTATGTTTTTAAAAACAAATGAAGCGAAGAACAAGATTGGATTTTACTGGAATAAAACCAAGAGACAAGAGATTTATTCTCTTGATATTGAAACATCAAAGTTTGAACAAATTACTGATGGTCATCTTCCAAAAGCTCTCAGAGCTAGATTTCTTTGGTCAAAAGATGACAAGAATTTCATTTATACTAGAGATAAGGATGGAGATGAACAGCACGACTTATTTTTATTCAATATTGAATCAAAAGAATCAACTCAATTAACTAATACACCTAAAGCTCAAGAAACGCCTAAAACTATGAGTCCTGATGGAAAGAAATTGTTGTTCTCATCAAATCGGCATGATCAAGTAAATCTATTTATCATGAATCTTGATTCAAAGGAGATAAATCAATTAACTGCTCATGATAAACCAACAATGGGGAATGCTAAGTGGAGTAAAACAGGTTGGATTTATTACGACTACAATGAAAGCTGGGATTTTAAAAACCAAGATGTTTGGGGAATAAAAGAAGATGGAAGTGAAATAAAGAAAATCTTTAGCATAACAGATCAATCAGATGATTCTTTTAGTGACATTACTGAAGATGGAACTTTACTTGCAGTAACTAGTAATAGTATAGGAATTGATCAAGCAGGAATTTTTAATATAGGAACCAATGAGACGATGTGGCTTGGAGATGGCAAATATGATGAAAGTGCTGTACAATTCTCTAAAGATGGTCGAAAAATGCTTGTTATTCAAAACAAAGAGGCTGAGTTGGTACCTATCATTTATGACACCAAAACAGGAGAAAAAACTGAGTTAGATTTCAAGGGTGTTGTTAATCATGTTCAATTTTGCTTAGAAGATTCCAATTTGATATATACTAGAAATGATCCTAAGACTCCAGTTATTTTAGCCAAATACGATTTAGAAAATAACAAAGAAGAAATTCTTATTCCCTCTCAAACAGATTTGAATGTTGAAGATTTTTATGATAGTGAATATGTAAAATACAAATCTTTTGATGATCTCGAAATATCAGCAACTCTGCACAGACCAAAACTTGAACTAGGTAAAAAATATCCAGCATTAATCGATGTTCATGGTGGCCCAACAGGACAAGTCTACAGAAATTTCGATACGACATCTCAAGTATTTGCACATGAAGGATTTGTTATAATCAATCCCAATTTCAGAGGAAGCACTGGATATGGGAAAGAGTTTATGGAAATGAACCTACATGATTGGGGAGGAGGAGATGCCCAAGATATTATCTATGCGAAAAAGTACCTAGAGACATTAGATTATGTTGATCCAGAAAGAATAGGAGTGTTTGGAGGATCTTATGGCGGATATATGACTTTCATCCTATTAACCAAATATGCTGATGAAGGATGGAAGACAGGTTCAGCTTGGATAGGCATATCACATTTGAAAAGTTTGTATGATCAATCTCAAGAGCATTTCAAATTCATCTTAATTAATTACTTAGGAAACTATGAAGAATACAAAGAGATCTGGGAAGATCGCTCTGCAATAAATCATATCGAGAAAATGAAAGTACCCATTCAGATTATTCATGGAGTCAATGATCCAAGATGCCCCATAAGTCAAGCTCGAGATTTCAAAGCTAAATTAATTTCGCTAGGATGGAAAGAAGCTAACGAAGGAGAAAAAACTTTCGAATATAT
>JAEOTK010000265.1 GCA_016839875.1 Candidatus Heimdallarchaeota archaeon | reverse complement strand
TGTATCAGACATTGCTGATACAACGTAAATTTTAGACCAGGAACCACTTGGAGTCCTGTATTTAAAGAAGATATCTTGATCTGTACCTGCAGAATCAATATCTGAATAATCTGACCAAGTAAAGAACACATTCCCTTCTGCGTCTGTACAGATTTCTGACCTTTCAGAACCACCAACAGAGTCACATCCTATTGAAACAACATTGATTACACTCCAACTTGAACTATCATCTCTCCATTCTTTGTAAAAAATATCTTTTTCAGTACCAGATCCATTGTAATCCGCACTATCTGTCCATGCTATATGAACATTATTGGTTTGATCTACAGAGATATCAGGTTCCAAAGAAGGTAGTGAACCAACAGTAGAAATAACTTCTGTTGTTTCCCATATATTAGTTTCAATAATCTTTTTTCTATAGAAAACATCATAATCAATACCCGCTCCATTATAATCTTCTAAATCTCTCCACACAATGTGAACATTGTTCTGAGCGTCAATATCTATTTTTGAAGATGCTGAATCATCAGAGCTAACAGTTGAAACTGTTTCTATTAAGGACCAGCTTTCTATTGTGGAATTCCACATTCTATAGAAAACATCCTTATCATTTCCAGATCCGTCATATGGTTCATAATCATCCCAAACAACATGAATATTACCTTCTTGATCAACAGCGATACTAGGACTATATGAAGCTAGAGAGCCTGTTTCAGATATAACTTCAGTTCCTTTCCAAAACCAATTGAAATAATCGATTGCACAAAAATCAATTTTCTCTTGTTCGATACCTTCTAGAGAGTATGTCTTATTTGCATTCAAAGGTAATAAGATTAACAAGGAAATTAATAGTAAAAATGTGACTTCTCTTTTCATTTTATTATTACACCAATAACAAAATAAGAAAATCAATCCTAAAAATATTGTTCACAAATAGGAAATTTAGTGTTAAAGATAAATACAGACTATTTCGAAAAGCTCTTTCTGCATTACAAAAAAAGAAAAGGATTATTTCTTCCTTCTTTTAGATGCACTTGTTGCTTGAATTTTATTACTAATCAGTGAGTAGGTTATTAGAGAAAAAATCAATTGGAGTCCAAGAACTATTCCTGCAAAGACAAGTATTTCACTAAGTTCAAGAGAAGCAAAGAAACCCAGTGAAACTTCAGGAGTAAAGATTTCTATTTGCTCTAAATTCGATAGACCACTGTCCCCCCATTCATTACTAGCTACTATTGCATAATAATAATTTCCAGGAATACTAATCGAATCATTGTAATTAGTTTCAGAGATGGTAGCAATAGGAGATAATCCTGAAACATCTGAAAACTGAGAAGTGGAATTGAAAATTAGATAATCTTCCGCTCCTAAAACACTATTCCATTCTAAAGTCAAATTACCTGATGGAGATGGGTTTGGAATAATAGAGGAGAGAATAGGATTTCCAGGAGGGCCCACAAATTTCTTGTAGAAGATATCAGTGTCGGTACCAGCGCTTTGATAATCCATATCATCTCTCCAAACAACATGGATGTATCCTAAGCTATCTGTAAAAATTTCTGGATACCGAGATCCTCCATTGCTTTCAGAAGAAACAACAGAAGTTGAAGACCAAATATTAGTTGTTGTATCTTTACTAATATAGAGCACATCGTAATCACTTCCACTCCCACCATATGGAGTAATATCATGCCAAACAATGTGAATGTCTCCCTTCACATCAACATTTATTGAAGGGTAAGAACTAGACATAGTACTCACTTGAGAAACAACTTCAGGGTCTAACCATGAGGCTAGATTGGGATCATAAAGGCAATAGAATACATCATAATCCGGACCAGAATCTTTCATATCAGTAAAGTCATTCCAGACAATGTGAATTCTACCATTGTCTTCACAGTCTATATTAACTTGTTCGCTTAAATCTGTGGCTAACCATGATATCACCTCTGTTGAAGACCAAGTGCCAGAAGGACTTCTTCGTTTGAAGAATAT
The DNA here is from genome assembly GCA_016839875.1 of Candidatus Heimdallarchaeota archaeon. The sequence continues at coordinate 3,479 of JAEOTK010000265.1, read as the reverse complement.
ATCGCGATCTACTCCACATGAATCATAATCTGTTTCATCATTCCAAGCTACAAAAGCATAACCATCATCTGTGACACACACTTCAGGAATAGAGGAGAGATCATCACTCTCAGTTGAAACAAGTTCAAGAGCTCCCCAAGTACTAGAAGAAGAATCCCACTTCTTATAGAATACATCATAATCGATACCTGAACTGAGTATGTCGGATGTATCATACCACACAACGTGTAAATTTCCTGAACCATCTATGTCCATTGTTGGATAGACAGAAAAGCCTATACCTTCAGTTGAGACTATTTCCACGTCTGACCAAGTATTGGAATCAGCAGCTTTCATTGAATAAATTATATCTTGATCAGTACCAGCTGTCCCATAGTAATTATAATCATCATTCCAAACTACGTGGATATTATCATTGTCATCAATAGCGATTGCTGGACGTTCAGCAACTCCAGAAAGAGGAGCAATGTTCTCCGCTGCTGACCAAGTTTTTGTTTGATAGTTCCACATACTATAATGAATATCATACCCTCCTGTCCACTCTTCCCACACAAGATGAATATTGTTTTTTGAGTCTATAGCAATTTCTGGATATCTAGAGTTCAAAGTTGCATCAACAGAAATAACTTCTGTATCCTGCCAAAACCAAGAAGATCGATCAATGGAAGTTGTTGAATCTTTGAAGAAACCTTGATTATAAATTTCTGCTGACGTTGAATATAACATTGTTAAAGATAAAATAATCATAAAAAATAGAGACAGTATTTTTCCTTTAATTTCCAACTTAACACCAGACTAGAAGTAAATAACCAGACCTAAAAAGATTGTTCACCTGTAAATTATTAGTATTCTAATTAATACTAGTTTTATTTCAGAGATTATTCTAGCATTGAAAAAAAAAGGAAATAGTAAAGTGAAGTTGTTATTTCTTCCCTTTCTTTGTTTTACCTGTAGTCTGTATTTTGCTACTTATAGCCATATAAGTTAAAACTGAAAATATCAGTTGTGCTCCAACAATTATTCCAGCAAAAATTATTATTTCACTAAGTTCAAGTGAAGCAAAGAATCCTGTTCCTCTAACAACTTCAACATACTCGGTATTTGATACTAGACTATCTCCATATTCATTTGTAGCTACAATTGCATAGTAGTAATTACCAACTGAATTAATGGTATCAATGTAGGAGTAATTAACAGTTGAAGCAATAGTAGTCAATCCTGCTACAGAAGAGATTGGATTAGATGATCTGTAGACTGAGAAATTAGAAGCATCTTTTTGAGCTAACCAACTCAAATCTATATCCCCAACAGAGCTTGGATTTGGGTAAATATCATTTAGGGTTGGTTGCATTGGTACACCAACATATTTCTTATAGAATATGTCATTATCAGGACCAGCTCCTAAAAGATCGGTACCATCTAGAAAGATCAAATGTACATGACCTAATGAATCTACATCAATATAAGGATAATAAGCAGCTCCTGTATGATCAAATGTCAGAATTTGAACTGATGACCATACTTCATCATTTAAATCAAGATATTTGAAAAAAATATTATCGAAATATCCAGGTCCTCCTATAGGCGTGAGATCAGTCCAAGCCAAATAGAGGTAACCTGCTGTATCATCAATAGCAATTTCTACATAATATGAATGAGCTGTGCTCTCTGTCGAGATAACTTCTGCTATTGTCCATGATTCTGTAATAGGATCATATTTTCTATAGAAAATATCAGCATCTGTTCCTGATTCTAAATAGTCTTCATAATCGTACCAAACAAGATGTATTGTACCATCGGAACTTGAAGCAAGTTTAGGATCAACTGACTCATCACCACTCATAGGACTTATTAATTCAGTTGAAGTCCATGTAGTGAGATCGTTTTTGAGTTCTTTAAAAAACACATCTCTATCTAACCCAGCTGTTAAGACATTTGAATAATCACACCAAGCAAGAAGTATGTTATCTTCAGAATCAACTTCAATTTCTGGTGAATATGCGTGTTGATCACTAAGATCAGAAACCATTACTGCTGCTGACCAAATTCCTGCAGCGTTTCTATATTTATAGAGTATATCTTGATCACTATCTGCATCTATGAAAGATGCTGGATCTTCCCATATTACATGAGCGAATCCATTTGAATCAGCTGCAATGGCAACGAAAACAGAACTCTCAGTACTTTCTGTTGAAACTAATTCTATAGTACCCCAACCTGATGAAGTTTTTTGTCTATAGAAAATATCAGGGTCAACACCTGAACTTAAGAGAACATCTGCTTCACGCCAAGCGACATGAACAGTTCCTGAGGGATCAATTGCAATTACAGCTACTTCTGAATAGGCAGAACTTCCTTCAGAAACAAGTTCTAAGCTGGACCAGCTTTTTAGTTCATAATCATACATCCTATAGAAAACATCTCTATCTGTACCTGAACTAAGAAGATCATCAGTACCATAGGTCACAATATGTATATTATTCTCATCATCAACTACTATATCAGGTTTGTAGTTATTATCACCGAATTCGCTTGAGAGAAGTTCTAAAGGTTCCCACCACCAATCCTCATGAGATTGAAATTTTGACTGATCGTGAGTTTGTATTGCTGATTGCGCAGAATGAATCTTAGAGGATAATAGAAACAGACTTAGCAATAATAAAGTAATAGAATAAGTAACAAATTTTTTTCTCAATAAATCACCAAGATATATTGCTTGGGTTTTACCCTAAAAATCTTCTCCCTTAATTTTTTAAAGCAAATCGAAGCTTTAAAGAACTCCTAGATTTGTAATCACATATGTCTTTCAGAATACTTGATGTTGAACCCAATCACTCTCCAAGAGAAATTCTCTACAAATATTTTGATTTTTTCGATAAGCTTCAGAAAGAGCAATCACCTAAAGATCCTCTTACACCTAAAGATGTTCAATTAAAGAGAATTAAAACTGAACGAGCGGGAGAAGTTAGAGTAAGAAAAGCTGTTATCTTTGAGAAACGTAAGATAATAGTAGCAAATCTCTATATGCTATACTTTACAGAAGAGAGTCATGAATTTGAGAAAAATAAACACATTCTTTATGTTAGTATCAATGTTCTGAAAGAGTTTAAAGGAAGTGAAGTTGAAGAAGAATTGCTTCCATCTGTTCTAGAAATATTAAAACAAAACAACCAAATTACCATCCTTGAAACTTGTTCTACTTTCCAAAGAGGGTGGAAATTCTGGGAGAAAATTGGTGCTGAGTTCACACTTGAAGAAGGTGTCAATAGACTATATCTTGATGAAGTTGATTGGGATTTAATGAAGGATTGGGTTGAAGAAGGTCTGAAAAGGGGTCAAGATGAAGGTATCGAAATTCTGGCTTTCAAAGAATGCCCTGAAGAAATAATTGACGATTTTACTACACTGTATACTGAATTAATGCAACTTGTTCCTTTTGGTGAATCTGCTTGGACACCTTCAATAGAAACCCCACAAAC
>JAEOTK010000264.1 GCA_016839875.1 Candidatus Heimdallarchaeota archaeon | reverse complement strand
AGTGCTTCTAACATCTTAGATTTGAATTCATAATTAGATGTAAAACTAGATGAGAAGAAAGGTAATCCACTGATATACCCCTCCAAACCAGTAAAGAACTTTGCATATTGTTGACTAGCTTTCTCGATATTATCTGGTAAAGAAACAACTAAAGCAATCTTTGGTTTTGACTTAAGATTAGACAATATGGAATAAGTTGTTTTATATTTTCGATTTCCTACATCAATAACAAAAATCAATGCTGTTTGAGAACTTAAAAATTCTTCATCAGCCTTATCTTCTCTTCGAAAATTAAATGAATAATTCTTTGTTTTAACCACAGCTTGTGATTCTTCATAATATGTTTCTTGATAAGGGAGAGATGTAAGAAATGATGCATAGTAGTTCTTGACTAGAGAAGTGTATTCCTTAGTATATATAACTGCAATATCAGTAAGTTTCTTTTTCTTTGATGGTACAGGTTTCTTTTCAAGAAATTCCATGAGTTGTTCTGACAGTAAACTTGCTTGTTGAGTGCTCAATATATCAGTTAAAACCTTATTATACGATTTAATTATATCTCCAAGAAATTGTTTATTGACTTGATTGATCCTATCAATTTTGTGAAATTTATAAAGTAGAATCTTCGCTAACTCCTCTCTGAAGTCATCAATTTTTGACACAATTTCTGGTACTAACATAAGAACCAAACCAAGTGTCTTCTTTTTCATTCGTTTATCTTTAACCGTTTTATCTTCCGCAATAAATGAAAATGCATATTGAACAAAACCAGAAGAGAAAGCAAATGGAAATGGACCATATAGTTCTGTAGACATGTCCTCTAAATGAACCATCCCTTGGAAAACAAGAGAATATGTTATAGAACCTGAAAATCTGAATTTCTCAATAATGGTCTCATCAAATTCAACATTCTGATCAGCCACCATTTCAACTAAAGCAGGTCCAATATCTTCCAATTTAAAAAGGCAGATAAGCATAACAAAGAATGGCTTTAGTTGTTTTAAAATCTATTGATTTCTAGCTAATTATTTTAGAACAAATAAAGAGATAAAAATATTATCCAAAACAGTTAAACTAGTCTTTTTTGTGGCTCTTAGAAATATGCATTTTGAGACCGCGTTCAGTATTGTAAGTTTTTTGGCAATCTGGACATACAAATTCTTCCTTCTTTTCGGGTTTTTCAGCAGGTTTCTCTACAGATTTCTTTACAGGTTTCTTTGCAGGTTTCTTTGTAGGCTTTTTGGTAGGCTTCTCTGAAGGTTTCTTTACAGGTTTCTTTGCAGGTTTTTTGGGTGGTTCTTCATCTACTTCTTCTTTAACCTCAATCTCTTCAACCTCTTCACCTTCCTGTTCTTCTACAATGTATAATCTTCCACTCACAAGCTCTATTCTTGCTTGGATTTCTTCTTTGAGAATCATATCATAGATTATCTTTTCAGCTTTTTCAATAGGATGACCTACACGTTCTGCAAAAATCTCTAAAGGAATTGACCCAACTTTAGAAAGACTGTTTTCATATTTCTTTTTCATCATTTCATATTCAACGCTTTCAGGAATACTTCTTCCGTGTAAAGCTTTAACCAGATCGTCAAATCTTCCTTCGTTATACTCAATAACAATATCTGCTACAATTTTCTTGAAAGAATCACAGTGATTCAATTGAAGTATTTTTTCAGAAAATGAATTCAATAATGCTTCTGTACCATCCAATATTAACGATATTCCAACGGTTATGGCATCAAATGTTGAATTTATTGAGATGATTTTGTCAATAACTGCTTCATTAACTTCTTCTTTCTTGAGTTCATCTTTGTAGATTTTTAATAATATTCGATTAACTAGTAATTGTAAATCTGGATCAGTTATTGCAAAAACATTTATGATTCTTCGAATTCTATTCTCTAAATACACATCTTCTTTTTGCATATAGCTGCTTAGAAAATTCTCTATTACATCGCCAGCAATAATCAAAGAGCTTTTTACAATCAAAGCAGCTGTTCTGAGGTTCTTATAGAATTCTTCCTCATCTTTTGTAGTTATAGTATCCTCTAATAAATCCTCAAGTTTTTCAGTGTAATAATCTGGTTTATGAGCAGATAGATAAGTAACCATTACTGCTATTTTTTCTTCTGGATTTGTTTCTCTTAATTTCATCAATCTTTTCATAATCATTTGGTAGATCTTATCAATCAAGAGAGGATTGTTTTGTAATGAAAGTAAATCCGAAAAAACAACTTCCAATCCTGTTACATTTGATGATGAAATTGCTCTATCTATAATTGAAGTAATAATGTGTTCGTCTACATCTAAGGAATCAAGTTCTTCTAATTCTAATTGAGTTATCTGTTCTATTCCAGGAAGTAGAAATTGACCTTCTGCTTTTGTAGATAGAATTTCGCTTTCTATAGAACCTGTTTTTGCAGGTGGAGCAGGTATTGGAAGCACTTCTTCTTCTGTATCAATAACTTCCATTTCAAATTCATCAGTTAATGATTCCTCTTCAGTAACATCAGAAGTTTCTTCCAGAACTGGAGTGATATTTTCAGAAACAACTTCTTCTGTTTTTAATTCTTCTTCAAATAGTGTATCTATAATTTCTCTGCTTTCTTCCAGAGCAACCTGTTCTGAACTTTCAGCAGTTTCTTCTTTCTTAGGTTCTCTAACCCTGAAAAGATTAACTAATTTTTCACCTAGTCCTTCTATTGCTTTTTTGGGTTCTACAAGAACTGTCTCTAAAGATAAGTCCATTGTTTTTAGAACAGTATCAAGAAATTCTTCTGTTTGTTGAGTTTCAGGATTTAAGTCTTCAACAAGCACAGTTACGCCAGCTTCTCTTAATTGAGGTACGAGATCACTATCCTTGGTATCAATTATTAGAACATCAACAGATTCTTTGATTAAATCTACTAAATTAAGGAGATTTGGTTCGAACTCTGTTTTAATCAAGATTGATTCTTCCAACTTTGAGACTTCATTTCCTGGCCACAATGGTGATATTAACGCTATTTTTCCATCTGTTTTTTGTAGATTTTCTTTGAAACTCTCTGATTTGAACATAATAAATAATGAAGACATATCAGTTGGAACAATAATAACTGCTGAGGCTGAAACAATCTTCTTAGCTGTTTCACCGCATAATTTCATTTTTTCAACTTTATCTACATCAATTATACCTGTTATTTCTTCAATCAGTTGTTCTTTTGATTTATTGTTGTTTTTTGAATTATTTTTGAGTAATTCTAATTTATTTGAAATCAAGAATTGCCTTACAGGTAACTCAACATCTCCTTCTCTAATGTGAAAAATTCGTGTTTCTTCAAACAGTGGAAATATAAATTCTTCATCAAAGATAGCGTTTGTTATTTGCTTCCAGGCTTCTAAATAATTAGTATTTTCTGGTTTGATATTTGTAGCATATTTAGATATTAAGTAATTCAAAGTTGAGAGATGCAATGGATTGTAAAATTCAAAGAACTGCCCTAATGTCTCAAAAACCGCTAAAGAATCCATACTTTTCTTAGCTATAGTCTCAATTATGTTGGTAAATTCTAAACTATAGTTCAGTATTTTAGTTGGATCAGCATGGTGAATCTGGAAGTCACTCCCATTATTTGCAACAATTGAAAAGGGTATGTTTTCTTTGTCTATGATTTGTTCAATAAACGGACTTGACTTGTAACCCACCGTTATTATCGCGATTTCATGTTCTGAAGACATTAATTCGACTCCAATATAGATACAGCGGTTCAACTCTCAGTTGAATTTTTACACTTGACTAAGTTGGACTTCCATTCATAAATATTGTTGTAGATTACAGTCTGTTTTTCATTGAAAATCTTAAGCTACAGCATCCCATGTCATTCAGTATTGATATTCTTTATAAAGAATGAAAAAATTCTAAATATAAATAACTTAGACAGATAATTAAATTACTAGATAATAAATAGTTATTTAAGATATTTAAAGAACTAATAAGGAATTATGTGAAATGATGGCTTTCAATTCGCTTTTTTGCTGATTGTATCTCTTGCAATAATAATTGGTTTTCAGAGGCTGTAAACAAATCCCAATAGTAATATAAAATTTGTTCAATCCAGTGATAATGCTTTTCTGCTGATGAAAGTTCTTTCTTAACAAGAAATATATCGATTTGATCTTTTATTAATTGAGCAAGTTGTAATGGATCATCAATCCATTCAGAATTTTCAAGTAAATTCTTAACAATACTATCCTTCTGAATGTTATTTTTCTTCTGTTCTTCTTTTGGAATATTCTCAAGAATCTCATATAATAGCAAATTTGTCTTTACAAACAAGTAATTCCACGTATGCAAAGGTAGAAAGAACTTCTCTTTTCGTTCATTTAGAACATTTGTTATCCACATCAACATCGATGAAGCTAAACTGTAATTTTCAAGATCTGTCAAATATCTCGATAAATGTAGATAAAGTAATATTCCTGTATCTTTTACTTCTCTTTTCTTGCATATTTCAAACATTGTTTTTATGCTTTGAATTTTATCTAGAAGCACAATAAACAATTCTAATGCAACATTCCAGTCTTTGAACTCACATAACAAGCAAAACAGATCTGTTGTTTCACGAAGGAATTCTTCATCATCTAACATTTGTTCTTGAATCAGGTTCTCCATTAACATAGCAGCTATAGAATATTTCTGATTTCCATATTCTTCAGATAAAGAAGTGAGTTTTTGAACTTGGGTCTCAAAATCCTTATTCTTATCTACTAGGTAAAGATAGGCCTTGAAATAATTGCTCTCAAGTATTTTTTCACTCTCATCTAATTTTTCACTTATTGTTATTAATTGCTCACATAAAATACCTCTTTTTGCAGAATCTTCATTCATTACTGCTGTGAATTCTCCGCGGATTTGAAGCCAAGAATATTGATAATAGAAGTCTCTCCAGAATCTAGCATCGCTTCGTTTTAGGAATAATTTCATAGTTTCCTTTAGAAATTGTGAAAGTATGCTGTTTTCTATTTCTATTCCATATGCTTGCCTGATTAAGCCAGTAAGAGGAGATAATTGTTCTAAATCTCTTAAAGATAGATCGAAAATAGTTATTGGGTCACTATTAAATATCTGTAAAAAGTCTGAATTCTTTGCAAAATCATACTTCTTATGAAGAGATCTGGCAGTGTCCAAAATCTTTGTTTTAATATCGTTAAAACCGCTTTGTTCAAGATAATACTTGAAAAGATTTAGCTGTAAAGATGTTTCTGGAAGATATATGGTAGCTCTTGAAGCTGGACAATTGATAGCTCTTTGTATTTTGAGTAATATTGATTCAATATCTGCTATTTCTTCTATTGTTTTATCTTCTGATTCTTTATCTGAAAGTAAACCTATTATGGAGTAATATGGGGATATGGTAGAATGGAGTGTTTGTGTTTCCTTTCTTTCTAACTGAAAATCCTCTTTCATAAGGAGCTGTAAATTCTCTTCTGCTAATTGTAAATCAAGAACAAAAAAGCATCTTTCCTCTGCTTCTTCTATTCCTTGAATTTTCATGGAGTTTTCCTTAGTATATCTTTTATTTGCTTTTTCAATTATTCGTAAAAATTGGGAGTAAGATGTTGCAGGAAAACTATTAATTGGAGCGCTTAGAACCTGAAGGTGCAAATCTTTTTGTGAATTATCTTCTAATATTTGGACTGACTTTATTTCGTAAGGGTCAAATAAAGGATCAAATGTCATGAAATAGAAAATCAAACTTGAGAATTCAGCTTTTTTGAAACGAACTAACGGTTCAATCTTGTTGTATTTCTTATCCTTGATATACTGGTATGCTTTATCCATCATTTCAAGAGATTTTTCAAAATCATTGATATTGTAGAATGCATCGGCTATTTTTTGACAGAGAAATAGGTATTTTTCCTCATCCATCCATCTCGAGGTTTGAAGAAACAAGTCAGCAAATTCATGAAGAATATCAGGTTCTACAATCATTAGTGATTTTCCAAACAAAGTATCCATATTAGGAATGATTGCATTATAGAGATGTGTAGAAGTAGCTATACCAGAAAGAGT
>JAEOTK010000263.1 GCA_016839875.1 Candidatus Heimdallarchaeota archaeon | reverse complement strand
GAATGGGAGGTAATTGGTCGATTACTGCGAATGACCAAGACAATTTCTACTTTTCTTTAATGAACTTCTTTTATCCTACATCCATTTATAATTATGATATCAAAACTGACGAGCTTACCATCTTTAAGGAAATTGAACCACCATTAAAAATAGATGATTATGTAGTGAAACAAGAGTGGTACGAGTCAAAAGATGGAACAAAAATCTCCATGTTTATAGTCCATAGGAAAAGTATAGAACTAGATGGCTCTAATCCAACAATGCTAAATGGTTATGGGGGATTCAATCTTTCAATCAAGCCACCCTATCTGAAGCACTCAAGATTTTTTTGGTTGGAAAACAATGGAATTGTTGCAGTTGCCAATTTGCGTGGAGGTTCAGAATATGGTGAAGAATGGCACAAAGCTGGCATGCTTGAAAAGAAACAAAATGTCTTTGATGATTTCATTTATGCAGCAAAATGGTTAATTAAGAATAAATATACTTCAAAGAAGCATCTGTGTATAAATGGTCGTAGTAATGGTGGTCTTTTAACAGGAGCTGCTGTAACTCAAGAACCAGATTTATTTGGAGCTGTATATGTTGGTGTACCTTTGCTTGATATGATTCGATATCATCTTTTCAGTATTGCTAGATATTGGATACCAGAATATGGTTCAGCTGAAGATCCAGAACAGTTCAAATATATTCTAAAATATTCTCCATATCATAATGTTAAGAAAGGAACTGAGTTTCCAGCAACATATCTTGTTGCAGCTGCTTCAGACTCTAGAGTAGATGCACTACACGCAATGAAAATGACTGCTTTGATGCAATGGGCAAATGCTTCAAAAGAACCAATACTGCTATTTGTGGAAGGACAAGCTGGACATGGAGTTGGTAAACCTCTCGAGAAACTTGCAGAAACAGAAACTGATCTCTATGTTTTCCTCGGTTGGAAAACTGGATTGAGATTCTAATAAAATAGTAAAAGAAGTGAAAAAACAATGATTATTTCCATCATGAAAGGTGACATCACTGAAGTTAAAGCAGATGCACTAGTTAATGCTGCAAACAACGAGTTGTGGATGGGTTTAGGTGTTGCAGGAGCCTTGAAACGGAAAGGTGGAAAAGAAATTGAAACAGAAGCGATGAGCAAAGGACCAATCAAGCCCGGTGAAGCAATCGAAACAACAGCAGGAAAACTAGATGCTAAATATGTTATTCATGCTGCTGGAATGAGGAGCGATGGGTTCATAACTGAGGATTTTCTCAGAAATAGTATCCTTAACAGCTTATTGTTGGCTGAAAAGCTAGAACTAAATTCAATCGCTTTTCCTGCAATAGGTACTGGTGTAGCAGGTTTTCCAGAAGAAGATTGTGCAAGAATTATGGCGGAAGTAATTTCAAATTTTAAATCAAAAAAACTTCAAGAAGTTAAACTAGTTCTTTTTGGAGAAGATACATATCAGAAGTTCTTAGCAGTTTTTGGCAAGGAAAAAATAGAGGTGTAATTCTCACACCTCAGAATCTTCTTTATTTTCTGGTTCTTTATCTTCCTCAGTTACTGAGGGCTCTTCTTCTTGATCATCAACTGCTTTCTGTGCTAATCGTCGAATTTCTTCCCTTTTGGCTTCTTCTTCAACAATCTCCATTTCGCGATTCACAAGAATTTCAAGAATCTTATCAAAAGTTGCACTACAATCATCAACAATGCTCTCAGCATCTAGAGTATCAATGTGAAGTGCTTCTTCATAACCCTTTATCAAAGGCAGAACTGTATTAGTCCAGATTGCTTTAGCTTCACCTAGGAGAGACTGTGAATCTGAAGCAAATTCAGCAAGAGCTTCTCGTGAAGCAGTACTAATTGTGAATGCAGTCATTTTCTTCTTAAGTAATTCATCAAGTTGCTTGTCATAATTCTTTAATGCTGTAATAGCTTCTTTCATTGCATTTTTCTTTGATTTTACCATTAGATCAAATGGCAGTTCTTTTTCCTTAGGTTTTATTACAGATTCTTCAGGTGGTTCTTCTTCTATTTCTACTGTTTCAGTTGGTTTTTCTGGTACAATTGTTGGGGGAGGAAGATCTTTGCGTTTCTCCAAGATTGACTTTATTGTTTCTTGCTCCTCCATCTCATAAGTCATTTTCTGGCCTTTTTCTGTTTGAGTGGTTAAGTATTCCTTTTCATCCCGCTGAAGAGCTTTTCTTTTTGTAGGATCTGATGGTCTGAATTGTCGAGCAACAAGAACGGAAAAGCCAAGGAAAATAACTAGTGTACCAAATCCAACAGCTAAACCAATGATTAGGTCACGATAATCTCTAGTTCCATTGCCAATATCAGGAAAATCATTTGGATCCAAAGGATCTGTTCCATATTGGTATTCAAGGAAATCTGAAACACCATCTCCGTCTGTATCTTCACTGAGAGGATTAGTTCCAAGGAAGAACTCTGTTTCAGTATCAAGTCCATCCCCATCAGGATCCGTTGTAATATCATCCCATGCTAAAGGATCTAAACCCCATAACACTTCATAATTATCGGGTAATTCATCAGAATCCGTATCTATGTCTAAGGGATCTGTATTGTAATCATTAACCTCAGAACCATCAGTGAGAGAATCTCCATCGGAATCAGGATTAATTGGATTTGTTCCAATATTATATTCTTCAAGATTTGTTAAATCATCACTATCAAAATCAAGAGAAGCATCTGTAGCATTATTAGGATCAAAATTATAATCTACTTCATAGAAATCATCCATTAAATCTCCATCTGAATCTGAAGACAAAGGATTTGTTAGGTAAATATTCACTTCAGCTCCATCAGGCAGCAGGTCATCGTCGGAATCTGAGTCATATTGATCAGTACCATATACATTTATCTCATCAAAATCAGACAAACCGTCCGAATCAGAGTCAAGAGATCCATATGATAAGTATACTTCAGTAGTATCACTTTGATATTCCTCAGTATAAGCAAAATAAAAAGTACCATTCACACCAGCAGTTACTGATGGATCGTGTGCTGCTTTATCTATAGAACTAATTCTCTGATTTGCACCCCAGTTTGTAGCATTTGTGTTTTTATGACTTAAATATATAGTATAGCGATTGCTGGAATATTGTTCAAAAACTAAAATAT
>JAEOTK010000038.1 GCA_016839875.1 Candidatus Heimdallarchaeota archaeon | reverse complement strand
CATGGAAGATTACACCTCTGGATTAATGTAAAAAAAGAAAATAAAACAAAAGCTGAAAAATATCTGAAAAGAATTATTCTTGAGGGAAGACTTCCAAAAACAGAAACACATACTATAGTAGACTCAACAGTCGAATCAATAAAAAAAGCTCCTCAAGGAGACATACACATTATTCCTTTCAACATCAAAGGATTAGATTTGGTGATAGAAGTAGCGGAAAAGATTACAGACAGATCATTATTATTCACCTATGATTCTATAAGAGAAGAAATTTTAGAATGATTTTATTTACAAGAGAATAAATTAGTTTCGTATAATAGTTAGGTTTTGATGAGAAGTTACTGATGAATTCTCCTAAACTCAGACGTTATGATATTGATTGGCTTCGAGTTCTAGCCATGTCTTTAATCTTTGTTCTACATGTTTCAGAATTTTTTTATTATGAGTGGTGGCATGTAAAAAATAATGAATTAAGTTTTGAATTGACTCTAGTAGTCATTTTTGTCTCTCAATGGCTCATGCCACTTTTCTTTGTTCTCTCCGGGGCAAGCGCATTTTATGCGTTGGGCTTGCGAAAACCTGGACAATTTATTCAAGAAAGAGTCAAACGATTAATAGTTCCTCTCGTTTTCGGTATTCTTGTTCTTATTCCTCCCCAAGTATATCTTGAGCGGGTATATTATTCACAGTTTATTGGTAATTTCTTTCAGTTCTATCCGAATTATTTTGACGGGATTTACGGTTTCGGTGGTAACTTTGCATTGTTTGGTCATCATTTATGGTATTTATTGTTCCTTTTCCTTTACTCAATGATTTTCCTGCCACTTTTTATGTATCTTAGAAATGTTAAAGGGAAAAATTTCGTCTCAGGAATGACTGATTTCTTTGGAGGGTCTATCACCATCTTTTTTTTGGCTATACCTATAGTATTGCTTGAATTGATTCTTGATCCGACTGGACTTGGTAGAAGAGAGCTTGGTGGTTGGAATCTATTTGCTTACATTGTATTTTTCATCTATGGATACGTGATATTCTCACACCAAAAATTTCAGCAGACTATCAAGCGATGCAGTGTAATTGCTCTTGTTATTGGTTCAATAACTTCAATCATTCTGGGTCTTCTATTAGTAGATTTGATTATGAATGTTTCTGCTTCTGTATCATCTGCGGAGTACTTCTGGCTTAGTATTTTACGTGGTTTTAATTCGTGGTTTTGGATTATAGCCATACTTGGTTTAGGTAGCAGATACCTTGATTTCAACAACAGATTTTTAAAATATGCAAATGAAGCTGTTTTACCATTCTATATTCTTCATCAGACTGTGATTGTGATTATTGGTTTCTATGTGGGTCAATGGAATTTTGTTATTCCTGTAAAATTTGTCATTATATCTACAATATCATTCGCAATAATATTGTTTCTTTACGATGTGGTTATTAAACGAGTGAATCTGTTTCGCTTCTTATTTGGAATGCGATTAAAGAAAGAAAAGTAAAGTATCATCTCATTACTCACTTTCAGATTTGAATGCACGTATATAGATCTTCTGTACACACGATATTTTTACACTCAATTCATGATTTATTTTATTGTTGGGTATTTCGATTCTGACCAGGAAGACATCCCACCTAACAGGTTATACACATTATCATACCCGTTTTTTAGAAGTATACTTGCAGCTAGACTTGCACGATTTCCAGTCTGGCAAATAGTAACTATGGGATTTCCCTTTGGAATTTCCTTAACTTGTTCTTCAAAATGGCCAGCATATGTGTTCTTCACATCTTTCATTCTTTGTTCTTCAAATTCTTCTTTACTTCTTACATCCAATAGGACCATTTGTTCTCCAGAATCAAGGCTCTCTTTCAGTTTCGAAGCACTTAGCAAACCTGAAGATTCTAAAGGATAACCTGAATTGAACCAGGATTCTATCCCATCAGCCAGATAGCCATCAATATTGTCGTATCCAATTCTAGAAAGACTTGAAGTAATATAGTCGAGTTCACTGTCCACTATCAGAATAATTGGTTTATCATAGGATAGTAACCAACCTACAAAAGATAAAATTCCTGTTGGTATACTGTAGGATCCAGCTATGTGTGCTCCTGCGAAAGCTGCAGGTGAACGTGTATCTAAAATTACGGCTCCACTATTGATCTTATCCTGAAATTCTTTAGCTGATAATGCTTCAAGCTTCTGACCAAGACCAACAAAAGGAGCGCCTTCAACATTATACTTCTCCATCATTCCAAAATAAGGTATATACTCATGGTGTTCTTGAACCTTGAATTTGATAAATTCCTCTTTGGTTTTCTGAAGTTTTGGATTCATCAATCGTTCTATTCCTAAGGTGCTCCATTCTCTCTCTGCGATACCTGAACCACAGATGGATCCGGCGCCATGAGCTGGGCATAATATTACGTGATCTCCTAATGGTAGCAGTTTATTGAATATGCTATTGTAAAGATTCTCAGACCATTCCTGTCTCAACTTTGGGCCTCCGAAATCAGTACGACCAGTTTCGTTAACGAATAGTGTATCTCCTGAGCATACAAGGATGGTTTCTTTTCCACTGTCAAGGTCAGATACCGCATAAGACATACATCCGGGAGTGTGTCCGGGAGTATGAATTGCTTTAACCATCAAATTACCGACCTTGAAATTTTGACCATCACTTAAACTCTTACCATAACGAATTTCTGGCCATGGACCATGATAAATTTCAGCATCAGTAAGACTGGCAAGTTCCTTTGAACCTATTATGTAATCTTCGTTTCGATGAGTTTCAAAAATATATTTTATATTCATCTGTTCCTGTTTCGCAATTTCAACATAGATCTGAGGATCTCTCCGTGGATCCACTACGAAAGCTTCAGAAGCTGAACCGATGAAATAAGATATGAGTGCCACGATCTCAGATTTTACTTTTCTAACGATCATATGAAAATCAACTACCAACTTGGTAGAATTCTTACTGTTAAAACACATGTCTTGCTAATAAAAATAATCTCGTAACACTCAAATAATTAAAACCTGCAACACGCTAACCATGTTTCCACTTGGAATATCTAACTATCTGATTGGAGGATTAATCATCGGATTAGGCGTAGGTTTCATTTATCTGACTACAGGACTTCATGCCACACAAAGCAGTTTCTTCGATACGACCCTTTCTTATTTCAGCAATAAACCATATTTCAAAAAGAAAGAATATCTAGATTCAAGAGTCTGGCGAATAATTCTGGCAATAGGTCTGATAATCGGCGCATTACTTTACACAATTCTAATTACAAAAGGAATTTTCTACGTTACTTCAGTACAATTATGGCGCTTAGCTTTAGGTGGGTTTCTCGTTGGTGTGGGTACAAGATTATCAAAAGGCTGTACTTCAGGTCATGGAATAAGTGGTGTAGGCAGCTTATCCTCAGCCTCAATATTTGCAGTAATAACATTCATCTGTGTTGGAATATTGACTGCGATCATAAT
>JAEOTK010000262.1 GCA_016839875.1 Candidatus Heimdallarchaeota archaeon | reverse complement strand
CCTAAAATATCGAATGTATAATTATGGTTTTCCTAAACTACCAAAAGAATTACAGGAAATGATGATTCTCGAATCCACAACCGAACCTTATGAGATCACACCTTATCTGAAAACTACAGGAGAAATCGCTGATAGAAAAGAAAAAGATTCTACCACAGATAAATTGAAAATGAAAGAAGGAAGAAAATATGTCAAAGATTTTCAGTTAGATGATCTTTCTCTCGTGTTAAAAACCAAAGAAGGAATTGTTCTTATTCTTGGATGCGGTCATTCTGGTGTATTGAACATTTGTGCAAGAGCAAAGGAATTTTATCCAGAAGACAAGATTATTTCTATTATTGGCGGAACACATCTTGTAGCTTTGAGAACAGAATCAGACTTAGAATACGTAGCAAAAATACTTGAGGAGAAGTATGACAAACCTTTGCTTTATTTCAGTCATTGTACAGGAAAAATTGCTTTAAAATTCTATGAAAAGCGTTTTGGAAAAGAAATAGTGAAACCATTCATGGTTGGCGATAAATTAACCTTTGAATGTTAAAAAAAAGAAAGAAGATTATTTCTTTCTTCTTTTAATTATTAAAGCAAGTATGAGACTCGCAAACAAGGTTATTGGTACTAAGCTTATTTTATTGAATTCATTGATGATTACAAGATCTAATGGGACATAAATCCATAAATCATTTATATATCCCGTATTTGCATCATTAGCAAGCCCATATCCACCAAATAGCCAAATTTCTCCATTACTAGCACATTGAATTGAAGAATGTTGTCTTGCTCCTGGAAATGAAGATAAATCTGTTATACCTTTTGTACCATAGTTACCAGGAACATTAAACGTGTGATTTCCTGATATCCATCTCCATTTATTCTGAGTTGAATTGTATTGCCAAAGATCATTATTTCTAATACCCATTCCTGCTGTACCTCCAAAAAGAATTAAATTTCCAAAGCTATCTACACAAGAGGGGCTTGTACTTCTTGCTCCTGGCGTATATAAAGATCCATAATTCCCTTTTATTCCATATGTACCAGCTTGGTCAGTATAATTGCTTCCAGACATCCAAGCCCATGCATCTTCCGTAACATTGTATTTCCATAAATCATTTAGATAACTTAGAGTACCAACTGAATCCCTACCATAACCTCCAAAAATCCACATGTATCCATCCTTTGTAATCCAACTTGACATTCCTGCTCTTGATCCTGGGTAATAAGATGAGTGTTCATCTCCAATTGGACCATAAACACCATTTATGTTTGTCAAATTACTTCCCGACACCCATGCCCAGTTATCCAATTCAAGACTATATGCCCATAAATCATTTCTATGTGATGAAGAATAATCATACCCACCAAAAACATAGATAATATCATGGAAGATGCCATCCCACATAGAACAGCCATGCCTTGCGGGAGGACGGTTATAGAATTCGTATACTCTGTAAGTCGAGAAATTACCGATATAATCATCAACATCATTTCCTGCTATCCAGGCCCAAGCATTTACAGTGGTATTGTAACACCACAAATCACCTCTTTTTGCACCAGTAGATGTTTCTCCTCCGAAAATCCAAAAGTGACCACTCTTATCAATTGTGGAACTGCAGTACCTTCTACTTCCAGGATGATTGTTCACATTGAAATCCCCTCTAGCTGTATGAACTCCTACTTGATTAATTAAGTGAGAGCCTGCTATCCACACCCAATTATGACTAGAAATACTGTATTTCCACAAATCACCTAGAATTCCCACTGTGGTATCATTATTATATCCCATACCACCATAAAGCCAGAAGTTGCCATCATTGTCTATCCATGTTGCTGCGCTTTGTCTCGCACCAGGTCTATTCAAGGGATCTTCAACTCCTTTTACACCATAAACAGCAAGCTCGTTTCTTGTGTCACTTCCTGATATCCAAGTCCATGAATCTATGATTTGAGCATTTGTGTTAACAATGTTAGTAGTTGATAAACACAAAGTGAATATTATTACAACTGAAATTGCTAGAAATTTTCTTTTTCTCATAAAATAACCTCAAAAGATTATTCTTCTATTTGACTTAAAAATAATTTCGGATAGATTTTTAACCAGATTCACATCTTCATAGAAAACAATAAATAAAATCAAATCTCTCCCGCACAACAATGTCGACTTCGAAAACTGTAATTGATCCTGAGAATGTAAAAAAGTTCTTGGATAAGAAATTTGATTTCAAAGTTGACAACCTAAAATTCTTAAAAGGTGGGGAGTTTTCGCAAGCGTTTTCTTATGATATTCGTGGTCAGAGTCATGTAATTAAGATCCGAGATACTCGAAAGCAATTTGAAAAAGAACTAATGGCTTATGAAAGCATAAAAGAAAAAGATAATTCTATCCCTATTCCAAGAATATTTGATATAGGATTGTTTCAAGAAAACGAAAACAACAGATTATATTATTGTATAAGTGAAAAAGTTGAGGGTAAGATTCTCACAGATTACAGATACTCTGAGCTTAAGATTATCGATCCATTTGTAATTAGGATGTTAATCAAAATTCATAGAGTAGATATCTCTGATACTAAGAATTTTGGTAAGTGGAGTAAGTTTGAACAGACCTCTTATAAATCATGGAAGAATTACGTATTAGATTTTATTAAAGGTCAGAAAGTGTATTGGAACAAAGTCTTCTCTAATGGGATCTTCGAAAAAGAGCTTCATCAAACACTTTCTAAAGAAATAGAAGAATTATTGGAGTACAGTTCAGAAAAACGATATCTTGTGCACGGTGACTATGGTTATGACAATGTCTTAGCAATCCCTCAAGGCAAAATTACTGGAGTAATTGATTGGGAGCATTCAATGTTTGGGGATTTTGTTTATGATATCGCTTGGCTTGATTTCTGGGGATTCGTACAAGAGAACAACTATCGTAAAATCTACAAAAGAATCTTTGAGAAGATTAGTGATGAAGAAATCATCAATTATGATGAAAGGATAAGATGTTATAGACTCTACATAGGATTAGGAGCTTTAGCATTCTTTAGTGAATCAAATCAGAAGAAGAAATATCTATCAGCAAAAGAAAGAGTTGAAAAATTAATTTAGAGAAATGAGCAGTTGATTTGAGGAGAAACTATGTCAAAAAAGCAAAAAATGGGAACATATGAGCACTTTTGTATTCTAATCATGGCACAAGATGGATGGAGAAATCAAGAAAAACAATCAATACGAGATATCTCTTTGTCAGGGAGAAAGATGTATGTTGATTTTGATTATCACTTTTATCACAAGTTGACCTACCGAGACAAAAAACCGGAGTATAGCGATTGTTTGTTGTGCACCCAGATTTACAAGTTATTTGAGGATTTGAAGAGAAATCAAGATGGCATTCTTTATCAAGGTCATCATTACCTAGAGCCTGAGGACACTAACGACGTAGTGGAATTTACAAAACTTATTCTTGCAAAAAATCAAGTCAAGAAAGTATATATCTTATATTTAGATTCTCTAAAAGAACTCAAACGCGAGGTTATTAATAAACTCAATTACGATGAATTTAGAGAACTTTTAACAGAAGTAAAATATACTCAAAAAGAATTTGGAATGGCTCTTCAAAATCAAGAATTAGAAGAAAGAACCCTCTATGAAATACTAAGAGAAAAGTATTACTGAAAAGGGAAAGTCTAATTAATCCAATTACCTACACACTTTTAGTAACAAAGACACAACAAGATGGAGAATCAATATGACTTTCACAGAAGAGTGTAAGGAAGCAATTTTAAATGGCAACATCGATCAAGCAAAAGTTCTTGCTCAAAGAACTCTGGAGGAAAAATTAGATCTTAACGATGCAATTGATGCATTCTCTCTAGCTATAAGAGAAGCTGGAGATTTATTTGAAGAAGGAGAATTTTTCTTACCTGAATTGATGCGCAGTGCTGAAGCAATGAAAGCTGCAATGAACATCTTTGAACCAATTCTTAAGGAAGGAAAAGAAGACCGAATTTTAGGGAGAGTTGTTATTGGAACAATTGAAGGAGATATTCATGATATAGGCAAAACTCTTGTAGCTGCAATGCTCTCAGCGGAAGGTTTTGATGTACATGATTTAGGGGCAGATGTTCCAGTTCAAACTTTCATAGAAAAAGCACTTGAAGTTGATGCAAATATCATCTGTATCTCAGCTCTGTTAACTACAACAATGCTAGGTCAGAAGAAACTAATTGATAACTTGAAAGAAAATAATCTTAGAGATCGCTTTAAGGTTCTAATTGGTGGTGCTCCTGTCTCAAAACAATGGGTAGAAGAAATTGGAGCAGATGGAACTGCTGAAAATGCTGTAAGCGCCGTCAAACTTGCCAAGAAATTAATAGGAAAATAATAGGGATTTCTTATGGGGAACAAAAAACCAATTCTAGATTTGCTTCAAGAAAGAATCATTGTTCTTGATGGAGCAATGGGATCACTTTTGATAGATCAAGAATTACCACCAGGTACCCCACCGGAAATTTGGAATGTTTCAAACCCAGATAACATTAAGAAAATTCATCAACAATACTTTGAAGCTGGATCAGATATTGTTTTAACCAATACATTTGGTGGCTCCTGTTTAAAACTTTCAGCTTATAAGCATGGAAATAGCATAACAGAATACAACCAAAATGCGGTTAAGAACGCTAAAGAAGTATGTCCAGAAAATGGTTATGTTGCAGGAGATATTGGGCCATCAGGGACATTTCTACCACCAGTTGGAAGTATAACCATAATTGATTTAGAATCAAATTATCTAGAACAGACAAAGATTTTGGCTGATGCTGGTGTTGACCTATTTTTTATTGAGACTATGGTGGATTTGAAAGAAGCTGAAGCTGCTGTCAAAGCAGCAAAGAGTGTCTCTAGTTTACCAATTTTTGTTTCTATGACATATAAGAAAACGAAAAGAGGGTTCTTTACTATTATGGGTAATTCAATTGAACAGTGTGTTGAATCTCTGCAAAAATTGGGAGTAGATGCTATAGGAGCTAATTGTACCATTGGAAGCGATGAAATGATTGATCTAATCAAAGAGCTGAGTCAACTAACAGAGTTACCAATCATAGCAAAACCCAATGCAGGACAGCCACAATTAATTAATGGAAAAACTGTTTATCCAACAAATCCCAATAATTTTGCTAAAGATATTTCAAAGATGGTGGAATATAATGCAAAAATAATTGGTGGTTGCTGTGGAACTAATCCAGGATACATCAAAAAAATAATTCAAAGCATTAAAAGATGATTGAATGAAAATTCTAGAAAACATCCAAATAATTCTTGATGATGAAGAGATTATCAGATTACTAAGAAGTAAAAATTCAATGAAAAAAGCTGCTCCTAAGAAGATGCTTGATGATGTAGTTAGAATGAAAGAAATAGCTCTTGAGTTAATTCAACCCTGTGGTGTTTTTGATTTTTTTGACAGTAAGGATCTAAATCCCAAATTTCTTTTCGGAAAATCAGATAAAACTGCTTTCGCTGTATGTACTATAGGTAAGGAATTGGAAGAAAAAGTCTCAAGAACAATTAATGGCGGGGGACTTGCTGAGGGTGTCATTTTAGATGCAATAGCCTCACATGCAGCAGAAGAAACAGCAGCAAAAGTTAATCGCATTATACTAGAAGAGATAGAGAAAGAGTATAAGGGAAAAGAAGTAACTTCAAGATTTAGTCCAGGTTACTGTCAATGGAATCTGGAAGAAGGACAGCAATTAGTCTTCCAGCTATTACCAACAGAGATTATTGATGTAACGTTAAGTGTGTCTATGATGATGAAGCCAATAAAATCCGTTTCATTTGCAATAAACGTTGGGGAGGAAGTAGATAAGGAACTTGGAATAAGAAGTTGTGAAACTTGCGATTTAGTTAATTGTGCGTATAGAAGAGAGTAAAATAATCAGATTATCTTAATACCTTCAAAGTGTTTTAAAACTTCCAATGCATGTAAAGTTAACCATTTACTAGGTTTTTTGTGTTCCTCAATTTGAGAGTAAACAGGTGATTTATACTGTGTTTCTTTTACCCATTTTCCTCCAACACTTTTTGATTTCACCAATTCTAATGAAGATTTTATTGCATCACAAGTTTCTAAATTAATTTTTACTAAGGATCTCAAAGCATCAAGAACGTCAGAGTTATAGTTAAGAGGAAAACCAAATTTAGTCCAACCAATCTTCGGAATTTTTTTCATTTTCGGATATTTTTCCATGAATTTTCTTCTTTCGACAACAAATTCCGAACCCTTTAGTTTCTTTTCTTGGACTATTTTTAACCACTCTCTATTTCTTTCAGGAACATACTTGTAAATTTGATTTTCGAGAAGTATTTTGACACAATAATCTATTCCCTTTTGAATCCGAGAAGATCTATCCTTAAGAGGTATTCCACCAAATGCATGCAAGATTTTTGGAATTGCCATATAACATTGTCCAATTAAACCAGATGTTCTGCATCGAATATATCCTTCACCATCCACAAAAGTTGACAAAATGTACTCCAGAGCTTTTTTTGTTCTTTTATCATTCCAATAACCAAAAAACAATAGAGATCTAAGAATGTTTGCTGTTAAGCATACTATTGCTAGACTATCTGTTCCAGATACTGAAAACCCACCATTTGGAGCTTGTCCTGTAGTAAAGAGATGCTCAATAGAATTTTCTATCTGAATGGTTTTCAGTGCATTTAGTTCATGAAGAAAGATTATTTGCCAAAAAGTTCCAAGATATTTCTTATAATTCTGATCCTTTCTATTATCATACCAGTATGTGTTTTCTTTCTGATTTCTTAAAATAGTTTGAATTGGTTGATATGAATTTATCTTGCTTTTGATTTCTTGAACCTCAGAATTCTGTTCATTCCTTTCCAAAAGCCTACACAGTGTAAGATATTTTACAGGAGGATTGTTTTCTTCTATTAACCAATCAATTATCTCCTGATGAACTTCGTACATATGATACCATGGTAGGTTTATCTTGTTTATATTAAAATTCATCTGCGTTTTTCAAAAAAGATTTTATAAGTAAAGCGCGATATCTAATTGACTTAGTAGAGTCGATGAGGTATAATTATGAGACCCAGTATTAGCATTCTCGATAATGAAATTAAAGAAAAGGTCTTTACAGAAGCTATGGAAATACTAGAAGAGATTGGTTTTTTTGTTGAGAATCAAGAAGCTATACAGATTCTCCAAGAAGCTGGATTAAATGTCGATATGGAAAATAAAAGAGTAAAGCTTCCTCCAGATTTAATTAAAAAATCATTAAAAACAGCTCCTTCGTCAATTACTCTTTTTGACAGAGAAGGGAAAGAGATTACAAAACTTGAAGGAGATAATGTTTGTTTTGATCCAGGATCTGCAGCTTTAAATGTTCTAGATTCGGAAACAAATAAAATCCGTACTGCTGTGACTTCAGATTTCATTAGTTTTACCAAAGTTGTAGAGCAATTAGAAAATATTCACGCTCAGAGTACTGCAATCATTTGTTCAGATGTTCCAGAAGAGGTAGGCGATAGATATCGTCTCTATCTTGCTTTGATTTATTCCAAAAAACCAATTGTTACCGGAACTTTTGCTAAAGAATCATTTGAAGTCATGAAAGATATGCTTATTGCGGTTCGAGGAGATGAAAAGGGATTAAGAAATAAACCTCTTGCAATTTTCGATGCATGCCCCTCTCCTCCTTTGAAATGGAGTGATTTAACTTGTCAAAGCATAATTGATTGTGCAAGATATGGAATACCTTCGGAATTCGTTTCAATGCCCATGACAGGAGCGAATGCACCAGTTACACTTCTAGGAGCGATTGTTCAACATGCGGCAGAAACTCTAGCAGGATTGGTTATAACCCAACTTGTATCACCAGGTGCTCCTGTAATTTGGGGAGGTTCTCCTGCAGCTTTTGATATGAGAAAAGGAACAACTCCAATGGGATCTATAGATACGATGATGATAGATATTGGTTATGCAGAAATAGGCAAATACCTCAATCTCCCAACTCATGCTTATCTAGGTATGTCAGATGCAAAAATACTAGATGCGCAATCAGGTTTTGAATCAGGTATGGGGGCATTACTCGCAGGTACTAAGGGAATCAATATGATTTCTGGTGCAGGAATGATTGATTTTGAAACCACACAAAGTATCCAAAAAGTAGTTATTGATAATGAGATTTGCGGAATGGTTTATAGATTCATCAAGGGTATAAGTCAACGTGATGAACCAATAGCTAAAAACCTACTAAAAGATTTAGAAGAACGCACTCATCTATTATCTCATGATCACACCCTAAAGTGGTTCAGAGAAGAACATTACATCCCAAGTCAAGTAATAGATAGAGCAACAACTGAAGAATGGATAAATAAGGGAAGTAAATCAATTGGAGAAAGAGCAAATGAAAGAGTAAGAAAACTTCTTGATAAGTATCCAGGGATTACTCTAGAAAAAGACATTCTTTCTGATATAAGCGGCATTATGAAATACAAAAAAATAGATTTCAGTAAAAAATTAGAGATATGAAAATCATATTAAGTCTAATTTACAGCAAATTATCTGAAATTCATGGCTTATGTTTTTATATCATTTTGACAAGATGTTATGTTGATTAATATGCCAGTTGGAGAATTTCGAGAAGACAAATACGAACTTGCTGATTTATCTTCAATCAATGTTGAAGGTTTAGCACTATATATAAATTTCATTGTACAAAAATTAGACGAGCTGATTGTAGCTTTTAATGAGTTAGAGCACAAAGTTCTGGAAATGGAAAAGAATATTTGAAAACACCAAAGTGAGAGAGAACAGATGGATTTTCGCTTAACTCAAGGTATGACTATTCTTAATTATATTTCATTGAGTCTTAATTCTATTTCTTTATTATTCGGATTCCTCTACTTTTTCTTTCCCAATAGGATAATGTTATGGATTTTATTTGGTGCTATTTTTATCGTAAATCTGATTTTCAATTTTGTATTCGTATTTCTTACAGGAAAATACCTTAATAGAGACAGCTCTTTTTCGAAGAAAATAAACATACTAGGATACAGTTATCTTCTCTTTTCTCCAATAGCTGCAATATCAATGTTATTTGGAAACATGCTTATATCTGTTACATATTCAAATAGATTGATCCATAACATAGGCGCATATATCTTGATATTTCTTGGATATTTTGGATTACTAAGTATTTGTTTAGCCAGTTCCATAATCATTCTGGTTAATAAAAAGGAAGAAAGTATCTGGATAAAAAATAGTAAAACACAGTCTGATAAACATAAGGAACTAAGAATTATCCTGATTATTTTCAGTTTGATTTTGTTGGAATTTGGTATCTTAACTTCACTTGCAATGGTATTAGGTCGCTCAAATGTGATGTTAGGCTATCTAGGAATAGGGGGGGGCATCTTTGGTTTAACTTGGTTTTTGATTTTTTCAAGTATGTTGTTTTTGTTACTCCAATGCATGAGGAACTCAAATATATTTTTGATCTTTGCAATCCTGTTTTTTGGAGCAATTATAACTACTACAAGTTTACTTCCTACCTTTGCAATTCCAAGTATGATAAAACAAGCTGAATACAATTTTGATCAAGCTTTCAATCCTGTTTTTAGCAGTAATTGGGAAGATGCTATTCCTTCCGATGTTGAGGAATTCTTTCTTAAAAAACCATATTACTTAATTCAATACTTCTTAGGATCAAAACCCAAAGAGTGCGAAGTTATCAGAGATGTTCTATATTTCAATGGTTCAGAAAGCAGTTTCGATGTAGATAAGAACATAAGGTTATATTTTGATGCGTATCTTCCACTTAATGACGGTACAGGAATGCCAGGTGAGAATTCTGTACTAATTAGAATTCATGGAGGTGGATGGTCATTTGGTGATAAAGGTCTAACTAACATGATGCAAATGAATAAGTATTTTGCAGCTCAAGGATATATTGTTTTTGATATTCAATACGGATTATATGAAAGAGAAAAATCGAATCCTTTTACACCTGATTATGTAAGAGGAGATTTCACCAAAGAAGACATTATCAGACATATAGGTAATTTTACTTACTTCTTATCACTGCATGCTTCTGATTATGGTGCGAATTTAGATTCAGTTTTTGTTTCAGGTGGTTCTGCTGGTGGCCATTTAACCTGTGCAACTGCATTAGGAATTGATAGTGGTCTATATACGGATATTTTCAGTTCAATGTTAAACATTCGTGGTTTAATTCCATTTTATCCTGCAAATAGAATGTATGATCAAGTTGATGTTTTCCAAAATCCAGCTTTGTTAGTTGAGTCTGATAGTCCTGCTTGTCTTATTTTTCAAGGAAAACAAGATGGTTTGGTTAAGCCTGAAGTATCTGAAGATTTGCTGAATACCTATATCTCAAAAGGCAATACAAGATGTGCTATATTATATATGCCATTTGCAGGTCACGCAAGTGATTTTTATTTCACTACTGTTTACAACAAAATCTTTCTCTATTATATGGAGAGATTCATGTATCTTTTTCACTAATTTCGAAAACTGAAGAATGTTTTTAAGTGCTTTAGATTTTAATGGAAGAGATAGGAAATGTCTGGTGTTAGTAAATTTATTAGTTTTTGCTTTATTATTTTGATGAGCGTATCTATTCTTCCCAGAAATCAGATAATCGTCGCAGAAAACTTGATAGATCTAGAATCAGAGGAACAGAGATGTTGCTTGTTTGTTGTTAAAGGAAGTATTCTGGTTCAAGC
Source organism: Candidatus Heimdallarchaeota archaeon (assembly GCA_016839875.1). The sequence goes on along the minus strand of JAEOTK010000262.1, from coordinate 8,199 downwards.
ACCTACACCAAACGCAGGGCCATTTAAAATATATCTTCATATCCCTGTTTCCTATGATAATCAAACTCCTTTCTTTATACAAGTTACAGATGAAACTGGGGGAAAAATTAGCAACTTCAGAGTTGTTGATAATTATCCGGGAACTAATGCTCTTTTAGAAGTATCTTTTGATGATCTAGAAACTACAGATATAATTAGTTTCTATTGGACATCTTCTGGGATTTTAAAATATAACAACTATCAAGATTTACCAGAAACTCTAGAACAAACCGCTACACTAGATTTGCCAGAGGAAATTCAGCCATATATTTCTTCAACAGAATTCATACAAGCTGATCATCCAGATATAATTAACGAAGCACAGAACATAATTGATAATTTGACAGATGTTCTTGATATAGCTGCAAGTATAGCTGATTATACTCGTAATAATCTTACAACTTTAACAGATGGCCCTCAAGATGCTCTTTCAACTTTAAACAGAGGAACAGCCAATTGTGTGGGTAAATCAAACCTTGCATCGGCATTTCTACGAGCTCTTGGTATTCCAGCTAGAGTCATTTTAGAAGGACCCTCCCCACATTTTCTAAATGAGTTTTACGCGCATCCTTACGGATGGATTCGATTAGAATCTACAGCTGGAGTAACCCCTCTAGAATACTTTCGTAACGTTATTACTTATTATGCAACACCAGAAGATGAAAGTTCTTCCAACATGGTAAATGGTTTTCATCCGAGTGATGGATATATATGGTATGATGGAAAAACCAATCCAGAGATACTGTGGGGAATAGATTATGATTCAAGTAAACTTACACGTTATGTAGCAGACACAACTTCGGAAAATTTTGAGCATATCTTGAATCTATCCAAAGAGATCTGGGGAGAACAAATACGGTGTTTGGATTTAGGTTTAACAGAAATAGGCAATGAACAATACAATCAGGCCGTTCTTTCTCAAGAAGAAGCAGTTGAACATTACAAGGCAGGTAGATTCAATGATTTCGTAGATAGTTTAGAAGATTCTTACGAAGTTTATCTACAAATTGATGATAATGCAACGAATTCTATACCGGAAACATCAAATTTCATTTCTAGAAATTTGGTAATCTCAATTATACTGTTGATATTACCATTATTCGTAATGACTTATTTTAGAAAGAAAATAAAATGAATCTAAACCAATTTGGTTGCTTGCTCTACATAATCAAGCGATTGATGCCTAAAGTACATATTAAATAACAGCCAATATTTCCCTTTTTGTTTCATCAAATCTTGATGTGTTCCTTCTTCTTGGATTTTTGCATCATCAATTAGAATGATTCTATCTGCATTTTCGACCGTGGTTAACCGATGAGCTATCACAATAGCTGTTCTATCTTTGAGCAAAACTTTGAGTCCTTCTTGAATTAAGGATTCAGTATAAGCATCAATAGCACTTGTAGCTTCGTCAAGGATTAGGATTTTTGGATCTGATAGAAGTGCTCTAGCAAATGCAACCAATTGCTTTTGTCCTTCAGATAATTTGGTTCCTTTCTCCCCCACTTCGGTTTCTAAACCACGTGGGAGCGTATTGATAAACTCTGATGCATATACAGCATTAGCTGCAGCAATAATCTCTTCTCTTGTAGCATCTAGTTTTCCATATCTGATATTATCTTCAATTGTACCAGAGAACAGAATATTGTCTTGTAAAACTATACCAATCTGGTTTCTGTAATCATTGAGTTTAAGCTTTCTTATATCATCACCATCAATAGAAATTAATCCATCCTTCACATCGTAAAATCTTGTCAATAGAGATACTAAGGTTGTTTTACCTCCCCCAGTTTTTCCAACTATTGCACATGTCTCTCCAGCAGGTATAGTTAGATCAAAATCGGTGTACAAAGGTTCGTTTGGAAGATAGAAGAATGTCATTTTCTTGAAATCTATTCTTCCTTCAATCTCTTTAACAGATATTGGAAATGGGTCTTCTTTAACCTGAGGCTCACTATCCATCAAGCTAAAAATCCTTTCAACAGCTGCTAATCCTGCTTCAAACTGATTGAAAAATTGTGTGATTTGCATGAGAGGGAAGAAGAATCGATTCAGCATTAAGATGAAGAAGATAAGAGTTGCTATATCTATTCTTGCTGTTACTAAAGACCAATATCCACCATAATAGAGAATAAGAAAAGTTCCAATTCCAAACAGCATTTCAACAAATGGGAAATAAAGACTAATTCCAATAGCTCTGTTGTATGCAGCTCTATAATTATTCATATTGATTTCTTTGAATCTTGTAAAACCTTCTTTCTCTTGGCTGAAAGACTTAGTTACTTCAATTCCTGAAATTGATTCCGCAACATTGGCGTTAAGAATTGCTATCGTTTTCCTCCACTTCTTTGAAGTAGATCTTGCAATTATTCTTGCGCCCATAGCTACTGCAAATAGTGGTGGAAGAACTGCTATTGCAATTAGTGCTAAGAGATAATCGGTAACGAGAAGGAGTACTAGGATAATAATCATAACAAGGATATTAATCATAAATGAAGTTGTAATCTGAACCATGTTTCCAATGGTATCGGTATCAGAAGTTACTCTACTTACTAGTTTTCCACTTTTATTTTCATCATAGAAAGCCATATCTTGAAGAAGAAGAGTATCATAGCAATCCTTTCTAACTTCTCTAAGCATATTACCAGAAAGAGTAGCTAAGAGATACATACTTCGATATTGTCCTAACCAGTTTATAGCATAGAAAACTGCTACGAAGACCGATAAGATATAAATAAGATAATCAATCCTACCTGCTTCAATCAATTCGATTACAAATTTAATAAGATATGGAATTCCAATATTAGATCCAGTAGTAATAAACAACCATAGGATTAGTTTTGTGAAGGTTGGAAGGTCTTTCTGTCCCATATAAGTGAATAATCTCTTAAATAGGTAAAAATCACCATATTTTCGATCATATGTCTCATCTGGTATATCGTCTATGAATCCCATATTAGTCCCCCTCCGCTTCAATTGGTTTTTCAAACTTATCTCTTATCTCTGAAAATCTAGCGAAGACTCGCCAATAATCAATTGATGTCTTCAACAATTCTTCATGTTTACCTATAGCTATAACAGATCCTTGCTTCATTACTATGATTAGGTCAGAATGTCTAATTGTGCTCAACCTATGGGTTATCACGAAACTTGTTCTATTTTGCAGAACCCTATTTATAGCTGTTTGAATTTCATCTTCTGTTTCGCTGTCTACACTAGAGGTAGCGTCATCAAACACCAAAACTTCAGGATCTGATAATATCATTCTAGCGATTGCAACCCGTTGTTTTTGACCACCGCTCAATGTCATCCCTCTTTCACCTACTTTAGTTTCATATTGTTTATCGAAATTCATTATGAAATCATGAGCTTGAGCCATCTCTGCAGCTTCTATTATTTGCTCTTCTGTAGCATCAGGATTACCATAAGCGATATTTTGTTTAACAGATCCTGAGAAAAGAACAACATCTTGTTCTATAACACCAATACTTTTTCTTATTTGCTCAAGTGTTAATTCTTTGATATCTTCTCCATCCAATAGAATTTGTCCACTTTCAACATCATATAATCTTGTTAACAGTTTCATAATTGTTGTTTTGCCAGAACCTGCAGCTCCTACTATAGCTACACGACACCCAGCTGGAACTTCAAAAGATACGTTTTTGATAACTTTGTTTGTGCCATCATAAGAGAAACCTACATCCTTGAAAGTAATTTTTCCAGTAATTTTCTCTAGTTCTAATGGATTACTTGTTAATGGTAGCACTGTCTTTTTGTTAAGAATACTGATTATTCTTTTTGCTCCAGCTATTCCCATTTGAGTTAGAACTAGACTCCATGATAGAACCCACACTGGGAAAAAGAAATTTGAAATTAACATTACATAGGAAAATAATTGTCCAATATTAAATATCCCAGCTTGTATCAAAATCACTCCATATACTATGGAGAACCCTACACTTATCCCTACTATCAGTGCAGGAAAGTATCTTGACCGTAATCGTCCCCGTTTTATAATTTGATCTGACAATTTATCGTTCTTTTCTTGGAATAGAAACCTTTCATAATTATCTCGTGCGAATGTTTTTACAACGCTAATCCCTAACAATTTTTCTTGTAAATATGAAGATAAATCTGAATAAGAATCTTGTATCTTCATCGAAATTGGTCCTACTGATTTGAAAAATCTTCTAGCTAGAAAAAATATTGGAAGAGCTATTGTTACTGGAATAAGTAACAGAACAGGAATGCCTTTCCAGAAAGGATCAATGAAGAGCATACCACCCATAGCAAAGAGTATCTGAACAAGTGCAAGGTATAGTAAATGCATACAAGGATTTACCAAATAATTGACCATACGTGTGTCGAATGTAGCTCTTGCCATTACATCTCCAGCTTTCACAGTATCATGAAAAGTCATACTTTTTGAAAGCATTGAGGCATAATATTCGTCTCTAATATCTCTCTCTACTTTTTGAGATGTTATCTCTATTACTATGCTATTCGCAAAACCAATCAAGCCATTGAGAATTGTTAAACCTAGAATTATAAATGCAAATATTCTAACTTGACTCCAATTTGATGCTATTATCTCGTTCACTAAATAATTTCCCATGAGTATGGGATTTATTGTACTGATAGCGATTGATACAGTTGATAAGGCAAAGAAAGCAAATAAAAGACCTTTATACGCAGTTATATGGCTAATTATCCACTTAATATGGTTTTTTTTATTATATCTATCCATTATAGGATCATAGAATTCACCTGAACTAATTCCAGAATCTGTGGTAGTAGCCATTTTCCAGATTTCTCCTATAAATATACTATCATTGATTATATAAACCATATAAGGTTTTGAGTTGAAGTCTTATTCGATTCTTTGATGCAATATTATTAACTTTATCTTTTTGTAGAAACATAGATTTGTATATTTAAGTTAATTAATTTGGAATAATCAAAAATCCAACCAGATTTCTAAAATACCAGAAATCATTTGAGAGCTAGTAAGAGCAGAACCAACAATCCTCAACGGTGCTTCATTACCTTCTAGAAAGATTGAGTTTTTCTTGGCTGCTAAGATGTAGCTATTGTTTCTAGCGATATCAATGCTATTAAGAACAATCTGCTCCTCAGAGTTTTTCAAGATAATATCATACCCCATTGAGGCTAGAGTGTCATTGAAAGAATAGTGAGTGCTACCTTCAAGCTCACCATCTATAATAGAGATTATACTCCAAAGAGGAATTCCTTGATAAGTATTATTTCTAATTTCCTCTAGTAAAGCAAAGAAGACACTATGATTTTCTTCACCAGAATACATTGCAGCTTCAAAAGATAATCTATCAATGCTGTCATTTGTTATACCATATAGATTCACTGACCACATAGACAATGCAGATTTTATTTTCATTGTTTCTACTTTTTTTGCCCAGAGATTACCATCTGTTAAGTATCCGTATTCTGAGATAAATGACAACCTAAGTGGTCCATCATCACTTAGTATCTTTGTTCCATCTATTTCATATGCTAATATAATTTGAAATTCGTCTGCACCCAAATTTTCCCCAGTTGTATTATCATAAGCAAGAACACTTCCACTTAACATTTGTGCAGTGTAAGTTACTTTCCACCCATCACTCGAAATAACTTCCAGGTCTTCATTTGAAGATATTCCTCCTACTTGTTCTAGAAGTAAATTGAGAGAAACACCTTTACACTTAAGTGGTCCTACAATAGTACCTGTAGATCTCTTATACCCTCCATATCCCTCAATTGCTTCAAGCTCCATTAGATCTGTCATAGTATAACCGTTTGTTGAGGATATCCCTTGAATTGTTAGAATAACATCTTCTGGTTGTCTATTATAGAAAATACCAAAGTACACACCAATTATTGTACCTACGGAGAGTACAATTACAATAGAACCAATCACAACAGCTCTATGTTTTAATATCATTTGTTTTCGTGTACTCATTATCAATCGGTCATCTATTCATCTTGATTTTAAGTATTTTCAATGAGCATGAAAAGTAGGTTCTTGTGCATGCAATCCAAAATACATAAGAAGAGGATTTTCTTATAAGGTTCAACCAATGGTTTCTAAGTATCTCAGAATTGTTCTTGTAACCATCCTGATAATTGGTATAGTAGTACCTATATTCTTCTTTAGTTTCTACAATAGAACTGATGAATCTGATATTGTGATTTGGTATACATATGAAGGAATACAAACAATTGAAGAAAGAATTCTTGAATATGAGATGCTTAATCCTGAAACAAATATAGTTCTACAAGAACAACCATCTTCTGGATGGTTAGATAAATATATCAGCGTAGCTCAAACTGGAGAAGCACCAGATATATTCCTTGCTAAAGGTTCATGGTTTGGAGAACTAGCAGATCTAGAATATATTAAACCATTAACACCTTTTCTTACTCCACAGAAAGAAGCAGAATTTCTTCCTTCATCAATTGATGGTTTAAGTTATGATAATGAACTATGGGGATTACCCCTCTGGTTTGATTCAATTCTACTTTACTACAACAAAAAAATGTTTGACCAAGCAGGACTCTCTTATCCAAATTCTAGCTGGACAGATATTGAACTTATTAATGCAGCAGTTGAGTTAACAGATAGATCAGCAGAAAATAAAATCTATGGTTTAGTATGGGCTTCGATATCACCCTATATGTGGCCAGCTTTTCAGTATGGTTTTGGACATGGACCTCTTTATCAAAATGATGGAATTGTTGTAAATGATACAACTTCTGTTGATGCCATGGAGTTCATCTATGATTTGAAATTTTATCACAGATGCCTTTTTTATGATGATAGTAGTAACTCTGCTACTCAAGCTTTTATTGCAGATAAAGGAGCTATGTTAATCTATGGTGGGTGGTATACACCAACTCTAGATGCATTAGAAGTAGATTATGGAATGGAAATTCTCCCTCTCATTTCGTCTACCAATAAAAGAATAACCCCAATGGTTGAAATTAAAGGATGGGGTATTTCAAAAGATGCAAAGAATTCGAGTTTGTGTTATGATATTATATCATTTCTTACAAATAAGGAAACACAAGAGAAACTAATTGAAGATGAGAAAAAAGTACCGACACTTCTGGAATTAATAAACTCCCCAACAATTTTAAATAATCCAATAATAAAACCGCAAATTGAGCAAATAGAATATAGTCAATATCATCCTTTAGATCCCATTTACAATATTTACTCTGATTATATGAGAGCAGCTTTACAGTTTATTCTAGTTGATCTTGAAGATATCCAGACTACTTTGGATGAAGCCCAAGCTGGAATAAATGCTAATGCAGGAAGTTGATTCTATGTTTAAAATAAATCGAAAATCTATTTTCTATTGCATAGCATTGCTAATCATATTTCTAGCATTGAATTTGCTTAATAACAATCTTAACACAATTCTTGTTTCTTCGCAAGTTGGAGAAGCGGAAATCAGTGAGATTCAAGATCGTTCAATAACTTTGAATTGGACAATTCCTTCAATTCATAGTTTTAATAGTGTTAGAGTATCAGTATTAGGTAATCAATCTGAAGATGAAAACACCTGGACAATGATTTTATTTAATGATTCTATTGAATGTTCAGTAAGTAGTTTTTCATTGGTTAATTACAGCGTAGATAATTCCGTAAGTTTAGCTCAAAAAATACATACATCGAATTTTTCGTCCTATGTGATTGAGAGCTCCGCAGAGACTGTTCAAATAGAAATTACTGGATTGCAGCCTTCATCTAATTACACTTTCTTGCTATATCTTTCAAATTCATCTTTAATTTTGGAAAATGAAAATCTAGTGATATATTCATTATCGGAAGAATTATTCTGGAACTCTACAAGAATTACAACACAATTGAGTGACGAAGATTCTGTTAATTACTCGAGAAGGGCTACTGTACTATCATTGCTTTTCATTGTTGTTGTTTTCATTGTTATTTTCTACTTCTTTGCAAAGAAAGACGTTCCTTTTAATAGAATAGCTTACCTGTTTATTTTTCCGGCCTTATTTGCTCTTGTTCTTCTTGAGATATATCCTATAATCTATGGAGTTATCCTTTCCTTCACATCATATAATATTACGAGAGGTGAATTACCAAAATTCAATTGGTTACAAAATTATGCT
>JAEOTK010000261.1 GCA_016839875.1 Candidatus Heimdallarchaeota archaeon | reverse complement strand
AGCTGTTGTTCCCACCACGAACACATCCCAGACCTCCCCTCCATCATCGAACTCTCCCACTTCGAATGGGTTGGTTGGATCACTCACATTGATGATTTCCAAACCATCACCACCATGAGCTAGATAGACATATGAATCATCTGCGAAAACACCATAGGAATCTCCTCCTCCTATATCGTTGTATTGTCCTATTTCAATGGGATTTGTGGGATCACTGATATTAATAATTTCAACTCCACTTAATTTGTCAGCTATAAAAGCAAAGGATCCATTGACAAAGACATCATAAATTGCATCTCCAGTTTCAAAGAAATGACCAATTTCAACTGGGCTACTGGGATTACTAATGTCTATGATTTCTAATCCATCAGACCAATCCGCTACATAGAGATACGACCCACTCATACTTAATCCACGAGCCGCTCCTCCATCAAAGAGCTGTGCGATTTCTATTGGACTTCCCGGTATGCTAATATCAAGAATTTCTAAACCATCGAATTCATCTGCTACAAAGGCATAAGATCCACTTATAATACAATCCCACGCTGCTCCATTGCCGTCATCGAATTCTCCTACTTCATGAGTGGTTGTTGGAGTTGAGATGTCATAAACCTCTAGTCCATCTTCTCCATCTGCCAGATAACAATAATTTCCACTCACCTCTATGCCATAAGCTGTTCCCCCGTCATCATTCCTGCGTGTTTTTGTTGGACTACTGGGATCGCTGATATTTATGATTTCTAAACCATGGTATCCATCAGCTATGTAGGCTTGATCCCCACTAACAACTACATTTTCTGCATTACCATCATCAAAGTACTCTCCTTCTTCAACTAGATTACTGGGATTGCTTACATTAATGATTTCTAGACCATTAGAACCATCTGCCACATAAGCTAAAGAACCAACTACTGTTACTCCTGAAGCCACTCCTCCATCAAAAAGCTCATCTTCTTGAGTGGGGCTATCAAGATCACTGATGTTTAGTACTTCTAAACCATCAAGCCCGTCTGCTACGTAGGCTAATGATCCACTGAGAAAAACACCACGAGCTGTTCCCCCATCGTCATAAAATCCTTCTTCTGTTGGGCTGCTTGGTGTACTTATATCAATGATTTCAAGCCCATCACTGAAATCGGCAACAAAAGCATATGAACCACTCACAACAACGTCGTAAGCACTACCACCATCATTAAATTGTCCAACAAGAGTTGGATTAGTTAAAGTGCTAATATCCAATATCTTTAATCCATCAACATCACTTGCTAAATATGCGTACGACCCACTAACGCAAACACCTCGAGCGTATCCTTCATCATCGTAAACCCCTACTTCTATAGGATTGTATGGATCGCTGACATCAAATATTTCTAATCCATCGTATCCATCTGCTAAGTAAACATAATTTCCACTTTTGAATACATCAACTGCTCTTCCATTCCCATCATTATGTTGTCCTATTTTCGTTATCTCTATACTTGCTTCGTTGGCTTCAAACCCCACTTTTAAATTTCCTAGTCTTGTTTGTTCTCTGAAAAGCGGTTTCTGTTCTGGTGTATTAGAAATCCAACCAACGATAAGTATAATAGAAATTAAAGAAAAAAACTTCAACAAATTCTTTTTATTCTTAATTAGTCCCGTTTTAATCCATCTTTTAAATAACTCTTGAATTTTTGCGGAGATAATCATACAGCACCCTCCAGAAAATAAATTAGTAATAGGTTTAATAAGAATTTTGTCCCTATACAAAAATCTCGTTCTACGATCACGATTTAGATTCAAATAAGAATTAGTTGTTTACTGAAATAATTTAACTCTCCGAGGTCGGACCACTTTTTATACTTCCTTTCTGAAATTATTTTTCTTTTTTATCGTCAGTTTTTGGTTCTTCACTTGTTTCCTGGCTTTCTTCCTCATCATTCACAATTGGTCTATCAGAAAATGTTTTATCTAATTTAAAAAGAATCATTTACCCTACAAAGAAATCTAATTGTGCAAAGTTCTGGATTTTCTCTGTTAGTTTTTCACTTCTCCTTCCTTTAAAGAGAATGTAGATGTAATTCGAGAAACCAAGGATGCCTAGTAGGAAATTGTATAGAAATTTCAGGCAGAGATAAAACGGAGTTAGTAAAATTGTTTTCGCATACCTTATCTTTAATTCAGCTTCATCTTGTTGAAGTTCAGTAATTTTTACTCCCACCCAATATAAACGATAGTAGCTTTTTCCACAAAAATTTTTCGAAGATTTTTTTCGATAATAAATGTTATTTGTTAAACAAAGATGTAGACTACTAGCAATACAATATACCAATAGCTACTGAGTCTGGTCATTGGATAATCTTCGTAATCAATGAATAGCATCCATAAAAATGCGAAAAGTGACAAAACCCAAACCAATGGATTAAAAGCTGCGAATAAGGTTATTATTGTAATAGTCGCACAAACTATCTTGATAAGTAGTTTTGATCTGTTCTTTCCTAGAAAAACAACTGTCGTCATTTCCCTATTCAGCTTATCTACATTGAAATCTCTATACTCTTGTAGTAAGCCACTGCATACTCCTATCAAGAAATTAATCGTTAAAACAATAGCTATCTCTATGTTAGTTTGTAGTTCTAGCATTAATATCCCTAAAACTAAGATGAAAACCGGCCAAGTACCATGAAAGAAAATATCAAGGAATGGTTTATTTTTTGCTTTTATCCCTGCATTATAATTGTATCCTAAGAATACCGTTACTAAATTAAAGAAGAAAATGATTGGGGTTTCAAAGAGACCAATTATTAAATATGCTATTAGTGGAACAACAAGGCAAAAGTAACCTATGTTTTTGTTATACTGACAAAGGAAGATGTTTCTTCTTCGTTTGTTCATGTCTTGATAATCATATGGAGCGTCTTTGTAATCATTGAACGTGAAAATGAAAATATTGAATAAGAAGATCATTATCAGGTATCTTAAGAACTGATTAGAAAATGGTGTATAATCTACGAGTAGCAGTGGGATTATACTAAACAGAATGATATTTTGAACTCTTAGTTTTGAGTAAACGATTCTCAACGATCTATTAGCAACTTCTGAAGATATCAAATAAATCCCTCCTTTTTCTCAGAAAACTAAATTAATAAACTGGATAGTAACTTTTCAAAAGAAAAGCTAGTGATGTCTGCCCTCCACATAACAACATCCTAGGGATATTTTTATTTTTTTCGGTTTTCAATCACAACAAAAAATGTAATTATAAATTAAATGATCCGGAGTTCGAATCTCCGAGGCCGGACCATTTTCTTGTTTTTTTAAAACCATAATTCTTTTATTTTTGAAGGAATTCTGAGAACAAGCATTACAGAGAGAAGAATATATTGGCAAATAATCTCATTTTAGGAATAATATTTGCATTGGCGGGAGGAATTGCAAATAATTCTGGTGCTCTTCTGCAGAAATTTGCTATTAATAAAATATCAAAAGAAGAAAGAGAAAAGGGATTCTATAAGAAATTATTCCGAAGTCCTTACTGGGTGATAGGCTTAATTCTTATAATGGGTGCGAGTGGAGCATTGATCTCTTTAGCCCAACTGTATATTGGAGGAGCATTGATACCGGGATTGATGGCTGTTGGAATGATAGTATTAACTATAGGGGCTGTCAAGCTTCTTGGTGAAAAACTAAAACTAGCAGAATATATTGGTATTTTCATTATGATCATAGGAATTGTCTTGATAGGTCTAAGTGCTTTGGAAATTACAGATGGTGATATGGTTAGTTTATCAGACACCAATTTTGTGATACGGTTAGCAATTTATTCTGTAGTATTTCTCATCTTGTGGATAGTAAGCAGACAATTAGGGAAAAAATTAGAAAAAGGAAAAACAGTTTTTCTAGCTTTAGGATCAGGTTTTCCATTTGCATTAGCAAATGCTTGGTTGCAACCATTTATATTCATATTTAGAGAATTTATTAATGGGAATTTCACAGTCCTAAATCTCATTTTGTTTATAATTTCCATCATCATTATTATAGTTGTTAATATATTCGGTATTGGTCATTTTCAAGATGCTTTCAAACATGGTGATGCTAGTAAAGTGTATCCAATTGGTCAAATACCCCAACAAATTGCTCCGGTAATTTTGTTTTATGGTATTTATTTGAAAAGTTCTCCTCAAAATTATTCGATATACTTACTTCTTACAGGGATAATAATTATACTGGTTGCAGGATTCATACTGGGAAGAAAACAGGGACAACTGGAAACGATGGGAGAAGAAGTTGAAGAAACAGATTCTGAAATAAAGGAAACAGCTTAATTTATTTGCTAACTGCTAATCCTAAATCGTAGGCTAGTTTCATTAATTCTGTATTCTTCTCAGCTTCACCAATTTTGTATGCTGTTCCGTGAACGATTCCCATATCCTCACTTTTCATATAACTGATTATGTCCTTCATTGTACCAATGGCATTATTGACTCCGGATGTTTCTACGTTATTATCTCCATACACAAGTATTGTTCCAATCTTCTTGGGTGATAGCTGAAATTTGCCACCTTTCGCGTGAAGTGCGTACAAACGATCCATGAATAATTTCATTTGCGCTGAAATAGTGAACCAGAAAATCGGAGCAGCAAAAATTATCACATCGCTTTCTAGCAATT
>JAEOTK010000260.1 GCA_016839875.1 Candidatus Heimdallarchaeota archaeon | reverse complement strand
GCAGTTCATGACATCTTCGGAGAAGTTAAGGAAACAATTTTAGCTCCAGAATATGGAACTATTTTAGCCTTTTGGGATGATATCCGATGCTACGCTAACAGATCGATTGCTTCTTTTCTTGTTAAGAATACTGTTGATATCATAATGCCTTGGGAATATGAGAAAAAAGAGGATAAAGAGGATAAAAAGGATTAATTTCCCTTAATCTTCTTCTAATTCTAATAAAACAATTTCCTGATCAGGTAGACCATTTTTGAAATCTTCCAGATAAGAAATCTCTCCAATTCCTCTACCAACGTGCATTGGGATGGTGATTTTGGCATTTATAGCTTTTGCTGCTTCGACAGCTTCTGGTACATCCATAACATATGTTCCAGACACAGGGATTAAAGCTATGGTGGGTTGCAGATCAAGCATCTCATCAATCAAATCTGCGTCACCAGCATGATAGATAGTTATACCATCAACATCAATAATCGGACCAATGTGACCAGATTCCTTTGGATGGAAAGGTGTCTTTGTTTCTGGATCTCTAAATCTATGAGTATTATAAGCAGGAATAGCTTTTATCGTGATTCCTTCTAGCTCAACTGATTCTCCAGGATTTAATTCTTTGACTTCTTTTTTAACCACAACTTCTTCATTTAGAATTTTTTGAGTTGTTTTTGGACCAATTAGTATTGAAGTTTCTCCGCTGATCATGTTAATTGAATCAGCATTACAGTGATCAAAGTGCTCATGAGAAGTAATTACAATATCAGCAGTTGGTAAATCAGTTTTTCCTAATTTGAAAGGATCTAGATAGATATTTTTACCCTTTGCTTCTATCCAAAATGCATCATGTCCTAACCAATGAATCTTTATACCTTCGTATTCAAACATGTTTATCGAGAAAAACAAAAATTAATCATATATAAAGATTATAGAAAATAGAAATAAAAAGAAAAAAGGATTTAGTATTTTCTTTCTTGTCCAATGAAAACAAACACTTCGCTAGGTTGTATGTAAGCTGTTACCTTATCTCCTACTTTCATCTTTGCGAATTCGTGAGGTTGCTCAGTTACATCTAAAAGCAAAATTGTATCATCTTTGAGAGTCCCAGTCATCTTAACTTCAGTGCCTAGATATTCTATAGTATTGATTATGAATTCTATTGGACTTTCAGTTTCACTTGTTAGACTTACATGTTCAGGTCGAACAACAAGATTTACTTCAGTATCAAGTGGAATATTTTCCTTGATTTGTGTTAGTATTTGTTCTCCTCCTTTAAGTTCAACAACATTCGGTTTTGTAACTTTTCCTACTAGAGTGCTTGAAGTACCTATAAATTGTGCTACAAAAAGTGTAGCAGGATCAGTAAAGACTTCTAATGGAGTACCATATTGTTGAATTATTCCTTCATGTAGAATTGCTATTCGGTCACTAATAGCAAGTGCTTCTTCTTGATCATGAGTTACGTAAACTGCTGTCATACCAATTTTCTTTATAATCGACCTTATCTCAGTCCTTATTTCTTTCCTTAATTTTGCATCAAGATTTGACAATGGTTCATCACATAATAGAACATCAGGTTGCGTAACAATTGCACGACAAAGAGCGATTCTTTGTTGTTGCCCTCCTGAAAGTTGTGTTGGTAGTTTTGAAGCTTGATCTTCTAAATGAACCAATGATAAAACATCAAGTACTTTTTCTCTTCTGTATTCAAACTTCTTATCAAATTCTGCTTTTTTGTCTTCGTAGCTGATTTTATCTTTTCTTTTGATTAGATTTCTAATCCAGAAGTAAGGTTTTGTGAGGAAGTATATTTTACTATACCATGGAGATTCTAGTTCTGCTAAATCAGCAGTTTCTCTCATTTTCAACCCATATTCAACATTCTTGAAAATGGTTAAATGTGGCCAAAGGGCATAGTTTTGAAAAATCATAGCAGTATTTCGTTTTTGTGGAGGAAGGAGGGTTATATCCTTATCACCTAGAAAGACCTTACCTTCAAAAGGTTCAACAAAACCTGCAAGAGCTCTTAGAACAGTTGTTTTTCCACATCCACTGGGTCCTAAGAGTGTAGTAATAGTTCCATCAGGTATCTCTAAATCGAAATCCTGTACTACTATAAAATCATCATAAGCGCATCCAATTTTTTCATACTTAACAGAGACCATTATTCTCAACACTTTTTAGCTTGAGAATTGTTAAAAAAAACCACATAAAAATCTTTTTGCTGATAAATAGCTAAAAAACACCTTTTTTTTGAGAAGTTAAAATAAAATCCAGAGGATAAAAGATAAAAAGGAACAAATTGTTAGGAAAACTAGATTAAAAGGTGCTATCATGGTAAAAAGAAATCCTACTGCATTTTTAAAAGAAGAATATGAAAAAATACAAGCTGAAGGAAGAGAGTGGGTACATCGAAAACTCGAAACACCCTCAGAAACACAAGTGGTTGTTGATGGCCAAGAACTTCTGATGCTATGTTCGAATAACTATCTAAACTTGAGCAATCATCCACACCTTAGGACAAGAGCAATAGAAGCTATACAGAAATATGGTGCTGGTTCAGGTTCAGTAAGAGCGATAGCTG
>JAEOTK010000259.1 GCA_016839875.1 Candidatus Heimdallarchaeota archaeon | reverse complement strand
CCAATAAAAAAGTGGAAAAATATATGGAAACACTCTTGGAGAATCGTTCACCAATCTATAAAGAAATAGAAGAATATGCTCGAAGTATCGATTTTCCAATAATAGAGCTACTTGTAGGAAATCTACTGAATCATTATGCAAATTTAATAGATGCGAAAAGAATTCTGGAGTTAGGATCGGGTTTCGGATATTCAGCTTTGTGGTTTTCTGAAGGAAGAGATGAGAAAACAGAGATAATCTGTACAGATTTCAAGGAAGAAAATAAAGAGCTTGCAGAGAAGTATTTCAAAAAAGCTAAAATCAAGACAACAATAAGTTTCAAGTTAGGGGATGCTCTAGAGCTACTAGATGAAACTGAAGGGGAACTGGATATAATCTTTAATGATGTTGAAAAAGAAAATTATCCTGAAGCATTCAATAAAGCTATTCCTAAACTTAGAAAAGGTGGTTTACTAATAACTGATAATACTTTATGGTATGGAAAAGTAGCTAAGAAAAGGAAGAAAGACTATCAAACTGAAGGATCAAGAGAATACAATCGATTAGCATTTTCTGATGAAAGAGTCTCATCCGTGATTTTACCATTAAGAGATGGTATAACAGTCTCTATTAAGCTATAACAGATAGATTCCCACTAATCTTTTATAGCCTAAACTCTTTTATAATAAGGTACAAATGAAATTTATCTTATCCCACTGGATTGGTTTTGAGATTGATTCAAGTGAGTTTGCAGCTTCTGTTCATGTCCGAGGGAGTCCATATAAAAGAATCAGTGCATTCTTAGAATCTCCATATATCGAACATAGTGAAGGATATTTTACGATGGGAGTTTTTTATAATTTAGGAGAAGCCTACAATAAGGCAAAGAAAAGATTGCTAGGTAAAGCTAGATTAGCATTAATTAGAGTGTCTGGCAAGAAATTTGAAAACTATATCACAGAAGTTCAACAACATATCAACTTTGAAAGAGAAAGTGATAGTGAATATGATGGTGTTTACTTATCAACAAAAAAAGCAAAAGAAACCATTCTATTCATCAGAAAATTCCTTAGATTCTTTCCATTCTTATCACACAAATTCTATGGATGTCTCTTCTACTTTGAATTCAAGTGTATGGATAAACAGACAGATGAAATAAAAGAAGAATTAAAATTGAATGGTATTGATCCGGATAGGATAAGCTGTGGAGGAGACTCTGAAACTCACATCTATAGAGTATCCTTAGTAGGTAACCATCCAACTTATAGGCTTGGTTGGGCTGACGAAGACTATTGGCGTTATGTTCATGAAAAAATTAAAAATCAAAATAAGTAAGATAAATGGAGTGAAATCTTTAGAATCTATTAAAAAAAAATCCAATTATCCTAGATTCCAAAAAATATAAAGATAAAGAAAAGAAAGAGTTGAAAGGTTATCAAGATGAAATATATCAAAACTAGTTGGAGAGGCTATGAGATTGATTCAAGCGAGTTTTTTGCAGCGTTAGAGATAGAAGATGTTCCTAGAGCAATCAAAGCATTTACAGAATCTCCATTTATCGAGAAGAAATTCAGATGTACTGGAGTTTTGACTAACATTTTCAAAGCAATAGATCTAGCTGAGAGAGAAGATAAAAATAAACTTGAATCTCTAAAAGTCGGAGAAAAATCTATAGATCAAATTCTAGAGAGACATATCAATGGAATTATTGAGAGTATAGATTCTTATGATAAAGAACAACAACCGAAAAACTACAAAGATGCTGAATTTATAAAAACTGAATTGCAAAAGATAGAATTGCAAACAGAACCTAGAGGGAGAGTGAATTCTTATTCTAGAAAACCAATAATTAGAGCAGTAAACTCACTTGAGAGTTCTAAACTCACACAGGAGGAGTTACTTGAGTTATCCATTTTGATTCATTTTCTAATACAAGAATTTCCTCATCTTACATACCAATTCAATAAGGCTCAAGTTTCCTTCTACCGAAAGGAAGATCATCCTGAAGGATCTACTGAGTATCTTCTCTCATTATCTGGAGCACCAATAGAATATTGTATCCCATGGTATACTTCAGAGGAATGGGAAGCAGTTTTAACTAGCATAAATAGAAAAGCTAGAATCAGGGTTCACGAACTTGGACCTTAAAGAAAACAAAAGAGTTGAAGAGATGTATAAAATACCAGACATAACCATAGAACAAATTCAGAATAGTGATGATACAGAGTTTCTAATCGAAGTAATAAAAGCTGAATATTCAATAATTGACACGGATTTCGTTGCTGCTGCTTGTGATAGATTAGTAGAATTAGGAAATAAAACTGAATCGAGTTTGATTAAATTATTAGAGGAATCAAGATTCAGTCAGGAAACATGTGCTTCATCTTGTTTAGGCAGATTAGGTTCTAGAACAGCTGTTATTTCAATTCTTCAGAAAATGGAGAAAAACAGATCTAGCAATATAGCTTGGAATTATCCTCATATCATTTCTCTCCAGAAAATATTGGGTGATGAATTTGATTTATTGATCTCTGATGAGAACTATGAGGTTCTCAAGGAAGAATTTCCTACAATATTAGCATCAAGAATGTTAATCAAGAAATCATTGGAAGATTTAGAAGAGTTTGAAAACTTAACTAAAACGATTCTCAAAGAATCCTTTGAATCTTTTGAGTTAAAAGAAGAAATACAAGCAAATGATTTTACCAAACAAGTTCAACAAAAAATTAAAGAGAAAATGCTAGAACTAGCAAAGGAATATAGAAAATATGGAAGAGCACAATACGATCATGCTAGTATAGCTTTTGAATTCTTTGTTGAAAATTCAGCAAATCCTTTATTGGATGCATTATTCTTCAAAAATCTTAAAGGATTGAAAGTAAATTTCTACAATTTTGTTAATTTTCTAGCTTTAAAAATACTAGAATTGTTTCCCTTAGATTATTTCTATAAGATTACAGAAAAATTGTTTGATGGAACAAATAACAAAGATAATATCCATCTTATTGAAATGATGTACTGTTTTGGAGAAAAAGCAATTCCATTTCTAATACCGTTAGTAGAGGATTCTGGAGGATACTTTAGAATTGAAGCTGTTGAAATACTTAGTAAACTCAAAGCAGAACAAGCTATAGAGCCAATCATTAACTTTGGTTTAGATGTTAACGCAGGCTTGAAAAGAAATTTCAAAAAATATTCGAAGCATAAATACTATTCAAGGGTTTATACATCCTATGAATTTACACCAATGCAAGCACTTAGAAATTTTGGAAAACCAATTATGGACTACTTAATTGAGTTAATGAAAAGTAATGATAACAACAAACAACAATTT
>JAEOTK010000258.1 GCA_016839875.1 Candidatus Heimdallarchaeota archaeon | reverse complement strand
TACCAGATTAGACTGGGACCAGATGGATTATTTTGATTTGGATACTGATACTTTCAATGTTCTAGTTAAGCTCTGTATGGATAGTTTCAAGGATTTTGGAATACCTACAGATCTGACCTATCTAGCTACTGTTCCTACCGGACCTCATACAATCGGTAAATGGACCCTAAAATCATTTGAACGTGATTTAGCTAAATCTGTATTCATGATAGACATGGATCCTCGTTTCGTTAAGGTCGCTATGATGGCTGACCCCAAAATTGGTGGAATGTATCTTCAACATATGCAAGATCAAGTTCAACGCTTAGTTAAACAAGAATTTCCATTCATAACTGGAATGTTCACAACTGGAGTTCTCATTGAGAAGATGTTCCCACTGATTCAGAATCTACGTGAGAAGGGTAACCTTCAAGCTATTGTTCATGGTGGTACTCCTTTGAGTAATGAAACCTTGAAAATCCTTAGAGATGATATGGGTTTACCAGTCATCGGATTCTATGGACAATCATTGTTTGGAACAGCTTTCGAATCTCCTGATCACGAAGGCTATCACATCGACTACTATCCTCATCCTAGAATGAATATGTTCATTGTTGATGATCCTTCTGACATTACTTCCAGAGTTAACTACGGTGAACAAGGTACTGTTGTATCTCAACGTATCAGTCCTGAAACTGTTATACCTGCCCTCGTTCAAACTGGTGATATTGCTACTTTGATCAAACCCAAAGGTAAATTCAATTATGCTGATGGTGCGCGAGATCCTCATAGAGACCTTTCTCAAGGTCAACAGATGGGTGTCTACTAAATTTCCTTTTTCAACCTAGGGAGGTTGATTTCTTTTCTTTATCTATTCTTCTATTCTACTGAAATTTCTAAATTGATTTGATTTTTTTTCTTTCTTTTGTCAGCTGTTTTTTGAGTGTCATAAATTGCTGATGCATCATTCTGAACTCATCATAGGGTTTTACAATTTCTTCTAAAACCTTTACTGTTTCTATTAATTTAGACCACAATTTATCTACTTTCTTTCCATTCAATAAAGCCATAATAATCGCTTTAAGTAAAATAACTACATGATATTCTCCTTTAGTTATCAATTCTAGATCTTCCATATTGAAGGTGTACATACCTGCTGAAACATATGCTTTTATCTTAGGTTCTTTCATCTTTTTATTGAAAGAGAGTAACGCTTCTTGAAAGATTTCCCCGGAGATGTCTACTGCTATAGGTAATATTTGAGCAACTCCAAACAAATTATCAAATAGTTCTAGAAATTCTTTTACATTATTTTTTGAAAGGCTGACCAATTTTGGAAGTTCATCAAATGGTACTGCAGTAATTTCTTTAAAAAACTCAGGAGAATTCATCAATTTTCTAATGTAAAAAATCCAAGTGTAGAAAAATAATGGAATAACTATATTTATTCGAATTTCAACATCATCAAAAATCTGTTTTTCTGTTTCATCTAACTCATGTAATGCTTTTTTAGAAATTATTTCTGAGAATTCAGCAGATAATGATTGAAGTTTATTTGTGATTTTCGCAACTTTTGTAGTTGTAGAATCTTCCTCTGATAAACCATAGACTTCAAGTAATTTCTGATTAGTTTCTTCCTTCATCATTTCTTCAACAACAGGAAAATAATAAGTTTCAAACATACTTTCCATATATTCTATATCAAAATGAATATCAAGTACTTCGAAGAATTTTTCAAAAGTAAAAGTCAAGAAAGAAATTTCCTCCTTTTGTTTCTGATAAACAGAATTAATTACACCTTCGACAAAAGTATTTGACTTATGAACATAATTATTGAAGAATGAAGATCTAGTGTTTATATCATCAAAATGTCTATTGCAATCTTTACATGAAGATGAATTTGTGTTTACTTGTTTATTGCACTTACCACAAAAAACCTCATCCTTCTTAATTATTGGATAACCGCAATGATAGCACATTTCCTCTCCAATTTTGATTAATGCATCACAGAAAACACACTTATACCCTTTAATTGTTGCTACTTCAAATGTTCCCATAAATCAGTTAATATTCTAATCAATTTTAATCTTTTCTCCCAAACTTCTAGATAGGAGGTTACTAAAATTTCCTTTTTCTACCTAGGGAGGTTGGTTTTTATCTTTCATGGATTCCTTAGGTGTTGTATCTCTTTCTCTTGTTTTTATTAAGAATATTCCTTCCAGAAGTATATCTAATGTATAACCTACTGAATATATATAACTAAAAAGCCAAATCCCAAGATAATGAATAATTCTGTTTGTGAACCTATCGAATAATGAATTATCTCTAAAACCATATCTAGTATTTCCAATTGTGATAACTTCTCCAGGTTCTCCCATTAATCTTTTGACACCTCCTCCCATTTTCATCCTTTTAAACACTAAGAAAGGGGTTAAAACACCAAAAATTGTTCCACATATAGCATTAAGAATATTCAATGATTGTGTTTTGGCTATTACGTCTGAAATGTACAAAAAGAAGAAAACTCCAGGAAAAACACATGATATCATTATTAAAACATTGAATTTTATTTTTCTCTTTGCTAGTTCTCTATCTCTATAATCTTCTATGGGTGAATTCTGAATCATTGTTAATTACTCGAAAATCTATATTTAATCATTCAAAGCTGTAATTATATAAATTTTAAGGAGGTTGATTTTTCTTTCTTCTTCTTCTTGCTCTAAAAAAAGAAAAAAGAGTGAAATAAACTACTTATTTCGTTTTCTTTTATAAATTGAAACTGTTACTAGAAAAACTAACACTAAGGGTATTGCAATGAAACTTAAACTGCTTTCAGTTGTAGGTGGAGAAGGAATCAATTCTTCAGCTGTATTAGCAATAAATTCAGTTATGTCCTTTATTTTGTTATGTAAGTCGAAATAATCACCAAGATCACCCCATGTATGGATAAATCCTTCATTGACAAAAACAATTATCCCCAAGTTAGCTTTAGTTATCATGTGTGCAGCACCAATCCAAGGAAAACTTATGAATCCGTGATAAGTTTCATCTAGTAATTCATTGCCCCAAAATAAACCAAAATCATTAGAAACAGTTGTTTGCATCAACTCTACAGTAGTTTCTTCCAAGATTCTAACTGACTCGTATACTCCTTTGTTCATGTGAACTATGAGAAATTTCGATAAATCTTCTACAGTAGAATACATTCCCGCGGATCCTAGACCTGGATCATCCCAGAATTGCTGTTCTTCATTAACACCGGAGGTTTCATTCCAGATATATTGTTTCGCTAGCTGACTAAGTGTGTAGTTTGTATACGTAAATTCGGAACTAGTCATTCCTAAGGGAGTGAAAATGTTCTTCTCAACATATTGCTCATATGGTTCACC